>CAZNVI010000006.1:0-25751 GCA_964576705.1 uncultured Gammaproteobacteria bacterium
ACTAATTTTATTCGGATTAATTCGTATTGAGCGATCAATTATTATAAAGCAAATCGAAGCACATAACAATCGCACCATCATAAATTGACTAAACAACCAAAATAACCGAAGAACGCCCTATAGTCTTGACAAATAAGCATTCTTATGGTAATATTCGCGTGTTAGCTTCAATAAGTAACTTTTCGAGGCTGTACATTTAAAATTTGCGTTTAAATTAGATTAATTCCAGGCGTGCTACAGGTGGGAAAACTCTTGAGTTTTCCCCCTTTAGTTCGTCTGGGAAGTGCAAGTGATTCTGATCGGAAGATCAGTTCCTTGTGAATGCAAGGTCGAGACAAGACCAAGTTGTCTTAGTTTCCCTGCGCATTCAGGATTATCTCCTACCCACGGAGAAAATCCGTCTTTTCAGACGAACAAATTAAAAACTCCTTAACGGAACCAAAGAAATCGTTGTAATCATACTTTTTCAACGAAGTCTGCGGAACAATTCCGTTAAGTTCTAACGCCCTCGGGCAGGTAGGAGAAGCATTTTGCTGATCCATAAATCCTGTTCCGAGGGCTTTTACGTTTTATGTATAATAATTCTCTCAGCTTAGCTCCTGCTTGGCCTTGGCTTGTCAACTAGAATTGTGCTTGTTATAATACCTTGAGCGTAGTTTATTGCGCTTTTATCATTAGTTATAGCTATTGACCATAGACGATTGACTAATGACTATTTTGGGCCGGTAGCTCAGCGGTAGAGCAGGAGCCTTTTAAGCTCTTGGTCACAGGTTCAAATCCTGTCCGGCTCACTATCTTTCGCTAAAGCTTCAGATAGCAAGCTAAATATGTACTATACGTACATTCTTAGAAACAGTGTTACAAACAGATATTACATCGGATATACCCCTGATTTAAAAAATCGTCTTCAAAAACACCACGCAGGACAAGTAAAACCTACAAAATCAAATTTAAATTATCATCTAGAATGGTACTGCGCATTTCTTACTAGAGGCCAAGCTGTGACATTCGAAAAATATTTAAAGACTGGCTCTGGTATTGCTTTCATGAAAAAACGATTTTTTAAATCATCTATAGCTTTAGAGAAGGATACTGAACCAAATGGATGACTTGCTCTACGAAGCCTTGGCGAAGTAGAGAATCCTGTCCGGCTCACTATCTCTCACTAAAGATTCAACTAGCGAGCTTAACGGATTACACTTATATTTTAAGAAAACTCACCATAAGTCATCTTGTATTTAAACTTAAATTCCTTATAATATTTACTAATTTTGATTGCAGATTGTAACGACTATGCAGCTTGTACTATACAATCAACCTCAAGGTATACCTATTAACAAAAATAGAACACAAAAGGAGTATGTATTATATTCTGATTCTAATCTATTAATTAGCTTAGAGCCTTCGGAGCAAAAAAAAGTACATTTTTACCAAACGGACGGAAAGATTTGTATTATATTTGGAGGAATTTCAATAGGGGCTTATAATGGCACATCTTCTGATAACTTAGCCTCAGTGTACCTAGAAAAATATGTAGGAAAACCTGAAGAATTTTTATTGATTTCAAATGGAAATTTTTTAGTAATTGAGTATGACAGACATACCCGATCTCTAACTGCTTTAAGAGATCTTATCGGGTTGAAACATGCATATTATTCTGTAACATCAGAAGGCATTTGTCTTTCAAGCTCAATAATACCTGTGCTTAAGTTCAGGGGAAAGGGGAATAATGACATAAGCGCAGAATCCCTAGATCTTTATTTAACTTTCCAGTACCTTCCTCAACCATACACCTTATTCGAAAACATATTCCAGTTACCTCTGAATAAAAGATTATCGTACAAAGATAATGAAATAAAATTTATTAATAATAAATATTCCTATATAGAAATGCTCAATCGACATAAAAAAGAATATACCACTGATTTGCAAGATATCTTATCTGAATCGTTTAAAAGACAAATAGGTGACACCAAAACGAAGATAGGGGCTTTCTTAAGTGGTGGCATGGATACTAGCAGTAATATTGCAATACTAGCATCGGATCTTGGCATTCGCCCCACTGTCTTCACAGCTGCTTTCAAAGAAATAGACTATGATGAAACTCCGTATGCGAGAATAATGGCAGAGAAATATCAATTAGAACATAATATTCTAACAATTACCTCAGATGCTATGAAAGAACTTCCAACTATTAGTGCGCTTTTCGATAACCCTATTGCAGATCGGGCAATAATACCCGAATATATTATTTGTCAAAAAGCAAAAGAAATGGGCATTACGCATATGGTTACTGGCGAAGGCGGTGACGAGGTGTTAGGATACCCTAGGAATTTACCTGAAGATATCCATTTTGAGAAAAGATTATTTAAAAATGAAGCACTTGCTGAATTTTATTATTCACTTTCTGGTTTAATTCAAAAAGACTTAAGAAGAAAATTATTAATTAAATTTAATAACAGTAACTATCATGACTATCTATGCGAACTATATCAAGAAATGGATAGTTTTCATCCATTTGAGAAAATTTATTATGGACAATGGCAGACTTGGATGATTGATAATGTTCTAATAAAGGATACCCAATTATTTCAAAATTTATCATTACAATTTATAAGTCCCTATATGGATTTGGACTTAATGAAACATTGTATGTCTCTTACTGTAGTACAGAAAATGGAATTTTTGCGTAATAAAAATTATCTAAAGAATGGATTGAAAAAAATTCTACCACATGAGATTATCCATAAATCAAAACATAAATTTCATGTTCCCATTTCTGAATGGCTACGTTATGAGCTGTACGAGCAGGCACATGATACTTTACTGGATACAGGTGGAGCTATTGATAAATTCATAGATAAAAAAATAATTATTAGAATGCTAGAAGACCATAAGAGAGGAAAAATAGACTATAATCGACCATTATGGGGGCTATTGTTTCTCGAAAATTGGTATAAAATGAAAAAAGATTATATATGATACTATTTATCCTATGAGCAAGCAAAATTATAAATTAATTTCTAAAAAAATTGTGGTAGATAATAAATGGACTACAATCGTTGAAGAAAGTTTTAAGACTGAAGTAGGTTTAGCGGGAAATTACCTCATCGTCGAACGGCAACCGGCGTTGATGATCATACCGATAGTAAAAATTCAGGACTCTTTTTACACATATCTCGTGAAGCAGTACCGATATCCGATTGCAAAAGAAGTTTGGCAATTTCCTATGGGAATGCTTGAGTTAAACACCGATCCAATGGAGCATGCAAAAAAGGAGCTTAAGGAAGAAACAGGATTGGAATCAGGATCGATAACATTTGCCGGAAGTTACTATATAGATCCAGGACTAAGTAGGCAACAATGTTATGTTTACATAGCAAAGGATATAGTCGAAGGTGGAGAGCAAAACCTTGAAGAATCTGAAAGGGGTATGATAGCAAAACGGTTCTCTATAGAAGAACTTGAGAGACTTGTTGATGAAAATAAAATTATTGATGGGTGGATATTTCAGGGACTATTTTTTTTGAAACATTTTCTTCTAAAGTAGAATTAATTCCCGCTTGTCGCATAGTATAATATTCATATACCTCTTCTTTTGAATATCTTTTTGTAAATAGAAGATATGTAATTGCCAGCTGACAAATTTGATATTCCCACCTGCTATATTGCCTCAATAAATCTTTAGGGGTTATAAGATAAGAATGATCTGGGAACGCTGTACTTAGTATTTCGTAAGAAACTTCAAATACATACCGCATATTCTCCCGCAGTAAATCTAAAACATTGGAAGTAAGGCCAACTTTATCTTTCCGTTGATAAATTTGTTCAGGTAAAATATCTTTAAACGTCTTGCGGAGTAAGTATTTTGTATAAATCTCATTTGTATTATTGTCGATATGTATTTTTTTCATTTCCGGTAGGCCAAGTGCAAATTCTACTATACGATAGTCCATGAACGGGCTTCTGCTTTCAATACTGAATGCCATATTTAAGTAATCATCTGCATGTAGAAGAGGAGGTAGTGTTAACCTTGCATCAGCTACGCTGATGGCAGTCAATGGCGACTTAAATTTAGTAAACAGTGTAGAAAGCATCGGCTTATGAGCTTCATTATCTATTGTCGAACGATTGATTAAATTGCCATATGCTACATCGGGCGATGTGGTCATTTTTAAAACCTTACTTTTTTCTACAAGCGTCCCATATTCTTTAAATAAGGAGCTATCAAAATGACTCGCGTTTAAAGTCGCGACAGCATGCCTGACATATCCATTAAAAAATTCATCCGCACCAATACCAGAAAGTGCAATTCTTATTGAGTTATTTTTGACCTCGCGGGCAAGACAATATTGCGCAAATGCACCCAGTGTGGTGGTGGGTCCTTCATTAATGTAAACCATGTCGATAAAATCTTTTAAAAAACTACTCTCTTTACTCGACACTTTAATTATTTGAGACTGTTTCATTTCGGAGGCCAAAATATCTATATATTGCTCTTCTTTTGAAGTAAGCTTACTTTTGGGAAGAAAGGAAAAAATGTATTTAGGCTTTGCTAATAATGCAACTATGCTTGAATCAATTCCCCCGCTTGCATATACAGCATATGGTTTATCCGTATCTGTACGTAATCTAACTGCATCAGTAACTAGATGTCTCAGTTCTTCTATCAACTGTTTTTCAGATTTGCTTCCATGATCTTGAGGGGTAATGTTGTAATGCTGTATTTTTTTTATTTGCTTAGTCTTTCGGTCAATCTTAAGGTAAGCTCCTGCTTCTATTTGGAATATGCTCTTAAAAATTGTCTTTTCTTGTATCTCAGTTTCCAGAGACATATATGTTTCTGAAAGTTCCATATTGAAGTCTATGATGTCAAGAAACGATTTCATTTCAGAACTAAAGTATAGAGTGTCATTTCTTACAGTATAAAATAATGGCTTTTTACCAAATCTATCTCTAGTAAGATAAATCGAATCAGCCGTGATATAACAAAATGCAAACATACCATTTAGTTCTGGGAGTATATCTATGGAATTTTTTTCTAATAACCGAAATAGAAGATAGGTGTCTGAATAAACATTTTTAATCGAATTTCTTTTACATAAATCCTCGTAATTATAGATTTCTCCATTAAACACGATGACACTCCTACCTTCCTTAACAGGTTGTTTTCCTTGTTCGTGTCCAACTATCTTCAAGCGTACACTACCGACAGCATATCCCACTCCTTCATCTACACCAAAGTCATCAGGGCCCCGATCTCTAATACTATTCAGCATATGACTTAGTCTGCTTTTGCGTTCGATATTTGTTTTTTGTTCGTCTCTTTTTAGTGAAATAATTCCTGCAATTCCACACATATTTCTCTATTTTATAACACTTCAGCTATAAATACTATATACAACTTATTTGATTCTAACCACTATCTCTTATAAAGCGCCAGTTATGCATATTTTGTTGATAAATCAAGTTAAATTAATTAACGGAAAAATATTTTAGGATCAGCTCAGGAATTATTGTGCTCATTAAATTACCTTGCTATAGGATTTATTATAAACCAGGATAGGATCTCTTAGTCTTTTGAGAGATACTTGACAATGCATGATGTACTTCTTTATATTATGAAAACATAGATTTAGTAACTCGCTTTACCTGCCCCATTAATCGTTTATAATCAAAGTATTGCCCAGATCTACATTTTTAATACCGTCCAATGCAAAACTCAAATATAATAATTTTAAACTTAACTATATAGTTTTAAGTTTTTAGTTTATATTTCTTTCGCAACAGCGAAAGATAGAGGGCTTACCCCTCGACCTGTCCGCCAAAGTTCTTAACTCAGGACGACGGTGGAAGCCCGACCTATCAGGGTATTTAAAGGAAAAAGATAGGAACGGAAACCCGCCTCCGTTAAAACTTCGGCGAGGCGAAGGGGGTGATATTATGAATGGAAATGTAGGGAATTCATTAGTAGCTTTTCTCAACAGCACGCTTACAAGTGTCGCAGCTTTTTTACCGAATTTAATTGCCGGAATAGTAATACTTTTAATAGGTATTATCTTAGGAAGCATAGTAAAAAGCCTGGTGCAGGGTATATTTAGAGCTTTAAACGTAGAATCTTATTTACGAAAATATGGTATACCCGAGGCGAGACACGAGTACTCCTGGTCAAATATTCTTTCAGAAATCGCTCGTTGGTTCGTAATCATCTTATTTTTAATCCCAGCAGCTGATGTATGGGGACTTAGGCAGGTTACTATCCTTTTAAACCAATTCCTTCTCTATCTACCAAATGTCTTTGTAGCAGCCATTGTAGGGCTTGTGGGGTTTGGTATAGCGCGCCTTGCGTATGATGTCGTCTTGGCATCTACAAGGGACGTAGTACCTGAAGGATCACAAACGATAGCTTCTGTGACTCGCTGGGCCATCATCATCTTTGTGATGCTCGCAGTATTGAATCAATTGGGTGTCGCACAAGACCTGATACGGATATTATTTACAGGTTTCGTCGCGATGATAGCTATAGCTGGGGGAATTGCTTTCGGCCTAGGAGGACAAGAAACAGCTAGGTTGATTCTTGAGTCAATCTATAAAGGACTCCAAACTCCGGCTAAAAAAGTTAGTCCAAAGAAAGAAAAAGAACAAATCTAGAAAATACAATTATTTTTTGTTAAACTGGATTTAGTCCTATAATCAGTCCCGACTTAGTCGGGACTGATTTGGTTATATCCGATGGGTGATAAAGAACGAGGAATCTTACTCGTATATAATAATCAATCGGGTTCTGGTAGATCAGTAGAGCCCGCATCACAGGCTGCAACACATCTTTCACATAAGCAATATCCATACGATTTGAAAAGTTTTCCAGACCTTCTAGCAATTCCTGAATTACTTGAAGATTCAGCTGCTGTATGTGTTTATGGTGGCGACGGAACTGTTTTCTCTATAGCTCAAATGATCCGGAAAAGTGATAGAAGACCTGCTTTAGTACCTATAGCTACCGGAACTGAAAATATATTAGCGAATTCAATACATGGACGTAAATTAGCTTTAAATACAATACCTGATAGAGTCATAGATACGTTAAATCCAAATCACAACGGCAACCCTTTAAGCATAGTACGACTTCAGGCTGGTGAATATACAGCAGGTGATTTGCCTGCCGAATATATGTTCTGGCTATTAACTGCTGGCGATTCAGGTATCACCAGAAGAACTCTTGCAACATTAGAAGAAAATCAAGAACGGTCTAAAATAATTAAAAATATGGCTGTTTTGCGTACTGCATTAGCTACACCGAGCATAGATGAAGCTGTATTAGTTACGATTTATGATGGAGATGGAGAAGTTCTTGAGGAATTTGATGCTTTGGAAGCATCTATAGTAAAAAAAGTGCCTGGGAAGTGGTCAAGGGTAAGCGTAGTACCAGATCACGACAAAAGAGATCAGATTCTTTTAATTGGACGCGGTCAAACAAATAGAAGATCCAGAGAAAAATCCTATATAACGCTTTTTGAATCTTTAAAGGCTATGGTAGGAGCTGAAATTAATGAATTTGATTCACGATCAAACTCTAGACAAATGTTAACCAGAAAAGCACTAAATCCACGAGAAACTGTAGTTTTTAGACCGAGAGGAAATGGTACATTTAACGGATTCGTCGTAGACAGTGAAATTAAGAATAGTAGTCATTTCGACAGGATTGAAATAAAACCGACAGTTTCCAGTCCTGTCGTCGAAGTCTTCTCGGCGCGTTAACACTGATAATACTAAACTCCCAAATATTGTCATCTGACCTTGAATTCTATATAATTAGATCCGTAAATTAAACTCGCCGCGTTCGTTTCTGATGACAGCGATCATCGGGACTAGCATAGTTGATAGTGTTGGAATTAATACTAATAAATGAAATAAGGCGCCATCGTCTAGCGGCCTAGGACACAGGGTTTTCATCCCTGTAATCGCGGGTTCGAATCCCGCTGGCGTCACAACTGCCTCATTCATACATGGCAAAAGAAAAATTTATAAATGGAAAAAGGGATGATGCGAAACATGACGGAAGGGCAAGCAATGTCCGTCGTGAACAACAAGCAGATTATGAACTTCAACAAGCTCTTACGGAGTTAGCAATTCAAGAAGCAGCAAGACAACAATCACAAAAAGGACAAGCCGGCAAATAGCTACCTATAGTCTTAATCTAGATTACTAAGCTTCATCCTTTCGTACCTATCTGCCATGTAACCGTTTGGGACAGTAGTCAATATATCCGCGTATAGTAAAAACCCATTACGTACTGTATGATCGCCATATTTTTCATTTAACTCGTCTACTATTTTTATGACTTTTTCTTGCTTAAGATTATCATGAAACATATTTATTGACGTTTCTGTAACAGGTTTTAGGAAATTCACCCAAACTGAAATTTGTCGTACATAATAAAGTTCTTGAAAAACCCTTTCCCATGCCTGGTTCGGAGGAATCTTCTCCATGTACTGCTTACTCACAATAAGCATGAACAAATTAAACATCTCCGTCCCTGTATCGAAATAGTGGCTAAATGTCTTATGGATACTGAAATTGCTTTGACCCCTTAAATACACCCCTACATGTCGTGCCTTAAGATGTAATCTGCGTAATTTAATCCCTAATTCTTCATAAAGCTCATAGATGTTTTGCAGGACAATCCTCATATCGTATTCGTTTTTCGGAAGACAATAATTTCGACTTATGGACTTGGCTTGATCTATATGAGTAAATGATTTAACTACACTAGTATCTTCACCTTTACCTACGTTATAAAGAAAATGTCCTTCTACGTTACCGAATTCCGCAACTAATGCTGACAAGGGAGTCTTCGAAAGTTGTGTTAATGTAAAAAGACCGATTTGATTTAAACGTATCTCTATGCGGGATCCTATGCCACAAATATCTGTCAATTTCGCGTGTTGATATACATACGGCACTTGGGAACGATTTATCTGCACTACACCGTCAGGTTTATGAAGCCCTGAACCTAATTTCGCAAGGAGCTTATTGTATGAAATTCCTACAGATACGGTGATATACCCTCCAATCTTTTCTCTAATTTGTTTTTTCAATGAATGTACCAATCTATGAACATTTCCAAAGAGATGCACTGTCATCGTGACATCTATAAAAAGTTCGTCTATGGAAAAAACTTCTATAAAAGGAGAGTAGTTTTGGCAAATTTTGATAAATTCTTTACTGACTTCCCAATATTTCACGAAATCTGCTGAAACGAATTTCATAGTCGGACAAATTTTTAATGCATCATATCTTCCCGATCCCCCTTTAATGCCTAATCGCTTCGCTTCTCGGGATGCTGCAATGATACAATTACGGCCATTTTGTGCAGTGACGCCCATAGGGATGTTTCGTAAAGACGGATTATACTGCTGTTCAACGCTCGCAAAAAATGAATCAAAGTCGATATGAAGAATGATCTTTGACATAGGTACAAAGTTGCAAAGATTCAAAGCTGCAAAGTTAGCTCTGCTATGAAACTATGTAACTTAGAAAAGGATCCAATAAGCATACATTTTTAATATTTTTTTAATCGTGGACAGAATCATAAAATAAATTAAAGATCAAAGATTAGATCTCAAAGATAAAAATAAAAAATGTAAAAATTTTTTACTCTTAATCTATATTTCTGAGAATTGATTTTTAAGTTTTTATTTATCAACGGAATTTTCTAATAAGATGGATCACTACACCTTGAATTACTAACTCTGATTCGGGATATATAATAGGGTACTCGGGGTTAGCTGGAACCAGACTTACGCCTTTATGGTCTTTATAAAAATATTTAAGCGTGCACTCACCATCCACTAGGGCTGCGACGATGTCTCCGTCAAGCGGTTGTTTATTCGGATCTATTATAGCGATGTCTCCTTCTCGAATCGATGCGTCTATCATAGAATCGCCTTTAATAGATAATGAAAAAACCTCACCTGGTAGATCAAGTAAAAATTTATATAAATCTATGCTGTCACTTGCAGATGAATAAGCAGGTGACGGACTTCCTGCCCTGATGATCCCGAAATTGGGAATCGAGAAAAGAGACTTGGGAAAGAGCTTACCCTTTTCATCTTTCCCGAGTAGCCCGCTATCAACCAATTTCTTCGCCCAATTAAAACTATTCTTCTTTGAAGATAAATTCAACTCTATGCCTAATTCCTGAATTGATGGCATTCTGCGATTTCTGATATAAAACTTTTTTACTTTTGCCGCTGCCTCTGCCAATGTCATAATAGTAATATAGAGGAAACGTTCGTTTCCTGTCAAGAGGTAATCCTCCATCCGGTGGATTAAGACGCGAGACGAGGATAAAAAACCTCGAGAGTAGATAAAAGCTCTGGTAATCAGAGGACTATTAATTGGAGTCTACGTTATAGCAACTAACATTTTTTTTATAAACTTCAAAATTACTCTCCAAAAATGATATACTACCAAAGATTTACTATGTATTACTCTCATCCCTGCTCATATTGCCATAAGGTTTTTTACGTTTATGATACAGATAGATATAAAGCAAGTGAAAAGCTGTACGAAATTATTAAAAATCACCTGGTTAGTTATGACGAAGATCGAAGAGAACATAAGTTCGATGATGGAAAAATAGAGGATTCTGATGAGATTTTCCATAATATGATAGAATCTTCAGATAAACCTCCAGGAGGTTACGATAAATAATATGAAAATATCTATATACGGACTTGGACAGTTCGGTTACGCGCTTTTACGTCATATTGAAAATAATATCTCTGAAGATGATGTTCTGTATGGCTATGACTACCGTCAGTCCGTAGTAGATCATTTCAAGAAAACAGGTGAGCACCCTTTTTTATATCCTGGGCATAAAATTCAAAAAACCACTAATATATCTAATTTCCCGCAAAAAATAATTACGGGAACAGATTTATTGATTCTTGCGGTACCTTCCTCAAGTACTCTCGATATAATCCCTCAAATTCAAAAAAACGCTAAAAATGGAATAATTTTGCTAAATACCGCTAAAGCTCTGGATTATGAAACAGGTAAAAGGCTATCAGTACTCTATAAAGAAAATCTTACCAAGTTAAATTATGAATATGGCTTGTTTGCAGGAGGTACTATAGCAAAAGATGTGTTTAGTTCTCAAATCCTCGGGGCAGTAATCGCTTCTGAAAATAAAGAAACTGCAAAAAAGTTACAACAAATACTCCAATCACATAACTTACGCTTAAGCACAAGCACGGATCTCATAGGCGTAGAATATGCTTCAGCATTTAAAAACGTAATCTCCATTGTGACCGGATACGTGCATGGCAAAGGCTTAGGATATGGATCTGAAACCTTTATCCTTTCTAAGATAGCAATTGAGGTAGAAAGTCTTATTCTTGAAGAGCTTGGAGGTTTAAAAGAAACTTTTTCGATCAGCTCTCAAGCATGGGGAAATGATATGTTTATGAGCGCCACAGGAAAAACCAGAAACAGGGAATTCGGAATATTACTTGGGAAAGGTTATTCTGTAAATGAAGCAATTACCCAAATGGAAAAAGAAAATAAAACCGTAGAAGGCATTAAAACACTACAAGCTATAAATAAACTAACTGAGATTAGAAAATACCCTCTTTTATACTTTCTTTACTCAAATATCATACTTAATCTAGATACTAATTTTTTTGACTTAATAAAAAACATTTAATACTAGTATTCCCCCGAAGTCGTAATAAGATTATAAATACCTTCAGAAATCCTGGCTATTTTTTCCTCAGCACCTTTCGGATCATTACTTTCAGATAACACTACGATTATATAGTCGCCAGACGGCGAATAAACTATCCCTGCATCATGTGTAAGACCGTCAAGCTCTCCTGTCTTATGAGCAATCGCAGTATTTGTAGGTAAATAACGCGGTAATTTTCTTTTTATTTTTTGGTTTTTTAAAAGTGCCAGCATTTCCGTATTGGACTTTATACCATACAACTCATTCCGGTATAATTTTTCGAAAAAGCTAACCATATCAAAAGCTGAAGTTATAGGAAGAGTCGTGCCTACTTTTGAATCTATAAATTGATTTAGTTTCAGAAAACTGTTTATATTTGACAGTTTTAATTTCGTGCTTAATAATAAAGCTGAGTAATTATCAGAATAAGTTATCATTCGACTAAGAGCATCTTCAACTGTCATAGAAACACTTCCTTCTGTTTTTTCAGCAGATTCTGTAGCTATGTTAAATCTTTTATTAATACTGACCACATCATCTGTTAAATAAGTACTTTTAATTAAAGCGTTGTTCTCAATCTGCCTGTATGCCTCTGACATCACCCACAGTTTATATAGACTTGCAGTTTTGAACTTTCTATGTTCATTTAGAAAGAAATTCTCATTGGTCTGAAGATTCGTTACAGCTATACCATAACTACCGGAAGTGCCTGTCAACTCCTCAGCCACTATACTGTCAATCAAATTCCATTTAGACTCCTTAGCCACAGGTGATAATACAGGGCTTATAATGTCTGAATCAGCTAGTACCTTAGCCTGTAGGGTAGCAGGCGAGTAAACAGAATAGAGGTAAATACAAATAACTCCTATGGTTAACGCAAGAATTAAGAGAAATGCCACCAAAGTCCGTAAGGGAGTGAGCATAATTATTAATATACTACAATATAATTATTATGGGAATGTAAGAAATCTCAAGTAGCCCTTTTAGGCACGATTCTGTACTTGACTATAGGATATTAGTATGGTATACTACTTACATTGCAGATTGGTACGTTAGTACTTCTGCTTATATTTTAGTTTGATTTCTAGACAAGATAAAGATACTCTACGTATTAACTTTTATTCATTCGTATCTTCTCCAATTGATTTCAGATTCAGTAATTAAGCAGATATACTAGCGCACCTTTTACTCAAATATGTATTACAGAAACAACCGACGTCCCAACCAGAACCGCAATATCCCAAGGAAGGTAAAGAGTATAGATGTTCAGCTTTTCATAAATAAAGCCCAACCTGATATTAAGCAGAAAGAAGTAAGTACATCAGATATCACATTCAATAGCTTTAATTTGGATCCTAAAATTAAACATAACATCTTAAAACGCGGATTAACTAATCCTACTCCTATTCAGGAAGGCTCCATCCCGCACAGTCTTAGCGGTAAAGATGTAATAGGCATAGCAAATACTGGAACAGGTAAAACAGCTGCGTTTCTATTACCAACCATTCAAAAAATGTATAACGATAGCGGGGAACAGGTGTTAATAATCACTCCGACACGCGAATTAGCCTTGCAGATAATTCAAGAGTTTCATCATTTTGCAAAAAATTTAAATATCCGTGCAGTTTTACTTATAGGAGGCGAAAGAATTGAAAGGCAGGAGAGGGAATTAAATAGCAATCCGCAATTAGTAATCGGCACTCCCGGACGTATTAAAGACTTAGTAAATAGAAGGAAACTTAATTTAATTAATTTTAAAACTATTGTGCTTGATGAGGTAGATCGAATGGTAGATATCGGGTTTATTCATGATATCAAGTTTTTAATATCGTTTTTATCGAAAAAACGCCAATCGCTTTTCTTTTCGGCCACAGTCACAGAAAAAGTTAAAGTTATATTAGAACAATTCGTCACAAATCCAATAACGGTTTCTGTAAAAAAACAAGAAACACCGGTCAATATAGAACAGGATGTAATTAACGTCAGAGATAAATTTGAAAAACTAGAAGTATTAGAAAAAATGTTGAAAAATCAATCTTTTGAAAAAGTACTTATTTTTGGTAGAACCAAGTGGGGAGTTGAAAAATTAAGTAAGCATCTAATCCGAAGCGGTGTCAAAGCAGCAGCAATACATGGTAATAAATCACAAAACCAAAGAGTCCGTGCTCTGCAGCTATTTAAACAGAATCAACTACAGGTATTACTTGCGACTGATGTCGCATCCCGAGGTCTGGATATAGATAATATAACACATGTTATAAATTACGATGCTCCGGATTCACACGAAAGTTATATTCATAGAATAGGAAGAACCGGAAGAGCTGACCAAAAAGGCATAGCTCTTACCTTTGTCGAACAAAGCCGCTAATGTGGTATTTTTAATCGAAATCTAGTATAATAGCTTTACCTTGAATACCCTTACTCCTCATAAGTGTGCCCAGTGCGGTTCCAAGCTAGTTCTTGTAAGTATTATAACGGAAAAAGTAGCAGGTAATCTTTTCCCTCAAACTACATCTACTTTTCGATGTACAGATGATGAATGCCAGGACAGACGAGATCGCGAAATGGAAAAAAGAATGCAACTCAAAAAAGAAAAGGAAGTAGCAGACCAACGCCGCATTGATGAAAGATTACAAAAAAGACAAACCGATCTACTACTTAAAACTTCCTTTAAGGCCTTAGATTAAACACTGCATTATTGTACACTTTTTAAAAAATATCTATACTGAATATAGATGGACTTAATACTTAATTTATCTATCTACATAGCCTCTTTTATATTTATTTGGCTCGGTTCAGGTCTAATAGTACAATCACTGAATAAGTTTTCCAGACGTCTTAGGTTTTCACCTTTCGCGATATCTTTTATAATCCTAGGTCTACTTACTTCTATTCCCGAATTCGCTGTAGGCATACAGGCTGTTTCTGATAATAATCCGGAAATTTTTATAGGAAACCTTATCGGAGGAATCGCTGTTCTGTTTCTTTTCGTAATCCCTCTACTGGCTATTTTCGGAAACGGTATCAGTCTTAAACATGAGCTAGACAATAAAACCCTGTTAGTAACTCTTTTCGTGATACTTTCACCTTCTATGCTTATACTTGATAAAAAAGTATCAAACTTCGAAGGTATGGTTCTCATAATTTTATATTCAATATTATTGTTACTCGTGGAGCAAAGCCATGGGATATTCGATAAGGAGAACACTAAGCTTATGGATGCGAAGGCTTATTCTGTTGGGGATATCATTAAAGCAATAGCCGGAATAGGGATAGTATTTATATCAAGCAGTATTATCGTAAATAAAACAGAACTTTTCGCCCAAGTTCTTAATATCTCACCTTTTTACATAAGCCTTATACTGATATCCCTGGGCACGAATCTTCCTGAACTTTCTTTAGCTGTCCGCTCTGTAGTTACAGGTAAAAAGGATATCGCCATGGGGGATTATATGGGTTCTGCAGCAGCGAATACTTTACTATTTGGCCTTTTTACGGTTTTAAATAATGGCGAAGTATTAACTATTAAAAACTATTATGTGACCTTTATATTTATCTCGACAGCGCTTTTCTTATTCTATGTATTCTCGGTGTCGAAAAAATTCATCTCCCGAACGGATGGAATGATGCTTCTTGTTGTATATATGATTTTCTTAATTCTTGAGTTTACGAATTGATAGCTGAATAACTATATGAACACAAACACTAACGCTACTCGTTTATGTATAAGAAAGATTTTAAGGAATAAATCTTCTTGAGGAGCTATCGCTGTATTTATACGATTTATTTTACCTTAGTTAATAGCTAACTTTATCTCCCGCTCTTTCTTCGGGCTTGAGACTGATAGTATAGGTCTCCCTAAATCCCGGGGTGCCTTGATAATAATATTACTTACGATGATTTATTATATGGCTCCGTTTCCTATTGCAATACCTCTTTTAGTATCATATTTAATCTTTAGGATATCTACCAAAAGATATATTAAAGTATCAGCTGTTACTTTAGTTTCTGAAACAATAGTTCGCACATCTGAATTACCAAGCACTCCAAGCAGTAATGCTGATAGTCTTCATTATTGTGATGACAAAGGTCTAAAATGTCCACGATTATAAAGATGTTAAATTTTTACTTCTGGTTTTTTATGGTATTTTCTTCTGACTCCTATACCGCAATTGATAAGCATACCGTTAATAACCCTATTTTTTGCATTACCTAAATAAGAAATTGTAGGTTCTGATATAATCTAATCGATGCGGTAGCCAAGTGGTAAGGCAACTGTCCGCAAGGCAGGAGACATAGGTTCGACTCCTATCCGCATCTCATATGTCAGCATCTGCATATCTTAAAAATTTATTAACCACCAGTAGTACTCATAGACTAACTGACGACGAAAAATCTTTGATTGAAAAATCAAATATAGAAAATTTTATCTATTCTAAGCTGACTAGTAAAAAATTTAGGAAGTTTAAAATGGATCCAGCTTGCGTGGAGAGGACGAAAGTAGCAATTAATTCTCGCGTAACAAATAACGAACCAATTCATGTAGTGTACCCGCAAGGAGGATATAAGCTGTGGCGACTTCCATCAACTCCGACAGTCGACTGGGCTGAGTTTTTTAACATCTCTTATCTACTTGAATATACAGCTCCCATAGCAGCTTCTTACACGCCTGGAGTTCAAATAACATACTACATGCATACACTTCTTATGGAGTTACACGATAATTTGACTACAGAAGAAATACAAGCGTATGTAGATTCATTTGAAAAACTTTTGGAAGAATTTCGCAAATACCTACCGAAGAATATTACTATCTCAATACTTCGCGATGCAGATATTTATACACGAAGTGAGTACTTTGAGGCTCTTGAAAACGGTAGAACTAAAGCCGAGGAAGAATATAAAGGATGGAATCAAATTAGACGAGATAAATTTGAAAAAATGGCAAATTTGAATATCAAATGGAACGGGAAAGAAGATTGGACTAAGCTATCAGATAAAGAAAAGAAAGAGAAGATATATCTAGCAGCGTTATATGAATCAGCTGCGACATCACAACTTAGTAAGGTAGCAGAAAGAGTTAAATCTTCAAGCAATGTACTCGTATTCACCTCTTCTTCGCCTGCGTTTATAGGTATAGGAAGCACAAGGGCATCAATGGCGAAGTTTTGGGTGGGATTCGGAGTGCTCGAGAAGAGAGACGATAAATATTTATCTATTGTTTTAACACCTAAACAATATGAAGAAGTTATGAAAATAGAACATAAGGAAATCACGGTAAACCTTTTAAATCACTCTAATTTTGAGGAGATCTTAGTATTCGATAAGCCTTTTAATTTTTCCCGAAGATGAATTTATTCCTAAATCGATATAGCCACTATACCCATTCCTATCAAAAAAAGCCCTATATATTTCCATCGGGTAAAATGTTCACCGAAAAAAAACTTACCCACTAAAGAACTGAAAACTATACTACTTCTCTTAACAGAGAAAACATAAGCTGCCGAGCCGTTTACTAAAGCAATGCTTGACGTAATCGTCGCTATATAATAAAAACCACTCATTGGTAATAAATTTTTATAATTTTCTACTACCACTCTAATTGAAATTCTCTTTCTGTTTATAAATGCCAAAACATAAGTAGTCATAACGCCGATTAATCCACCTGTAAAAGTCGAGAATAATGCCGATGAACCATCAACTCGCATTTTTGAAAAGTGCGCACCTAGGCTCCATAAGAAAGCAACTCCAAGCATAGCCATAGCGCCTTTATCGTTAAAAATAGCTTGAAGGTTTCCTATAGCTGCATTCAAATGCATACTTTTTGAGTTCACGAAGTATATGCCCAGACTAATTAGAATTACTCCTAGCCAACCCGAAGCATCTGGTATGCTTCCTTGAAAAACAAATGCTAGAAGAGCTGTAAAAATGGGGTTAAACGCCATCATGGGAAGTGTTATAGAAAGGGGAGAAAGCTTAAGTGCTTTCATGTACAACAAAGTCCAGGTTGGTGTAATAAATAAAAAAGCTATCGTCCCAAGCCAAAAATTTTTACCGATCTGAGGGATACCATATACAAATAGCAAAATAAGTGAGATAAGGAGCGTAGTAACATGAAGACACATTGCCGATGTATATTCATCTGTTTCAATAACACTTAACTTAGCAAACGTATCTTTCGCAGTTTCAGAAAGGGCTGCGATTAAAGAAAAAACTAACCACATAATATAGCTTTTATTATACTCTTCATTATAGTGGGATTAAAACGGAAAAAAGAAACTTAAAAAAAGTTTTATTTTTTACTTAAGTTTTCAAATGGATTATTTTCAAAGGTAATATAATTAATTCTTTTATTAACTTCCTCTCTGCTTAATCCATAAACTTTCATATAAACTTCTTTAACTGAAGTTATGATTCGATTCTCCCACATGAATCCTAATTCTTCTGCTATTTCACGCACCACCTCTTCTGACTGAGCCTCAACCTCAGTATAGCTCTCAAGTCCTGGCCAAGTGTCTATGGTAATTTCAGCTCCTTTGTAGCTCCAAGTCTCTCTCAAAGTTTCTTGATAAATAGTAAATTTAAAACCCATGGACTCAATAAGTTTAATAGTCTTATCATAATCACTAACAGTTACAACAATCTCTTTTTGGTCGGCTATTTGTCCACCCTCATTTGCATGAGTTTTAGCAGATAGAGTTATATAATCACCTTCGTCTCGCACTCTTATATAATGACAGGTCAATTGGGGATATACTGAACTATCAACTATAGCCCTTCTCATTTTCCGCTCTGAAGTGACTAACTGAGCCCCAATTTTATTCAATTTTTCTCTGTACTCATCCTTATCCACAGGATAAAATTTCGCTTCAAATTCGGTAAAATTTACATTTAATTTACTCATGTAATCAATCAGTGCTAATCAAATCAACTGGCAGGTGAGTTGTGTCATTTATAGTATCTAATTTAAACTTATTATTAGAAAATAATATTCGTGTAATTGAACATTCTGAAATATGAATATGAGGTGTCTTTGTAGTGGGGTCTATGTCATGGGAAATTTTATTCTCACCGAAAAGGTTACGCAGTAAATCTCCCGTCGCTCCGCCATGAGTAACAATTAAAATTTCTCCATCTTTATGCTTAAGAATACATTCCTTTAATACATCCCGCATTTTTTCGCCTTTATTTATGGATGAATCACCTTTTACAGGTTTATAAGCTCTGTCCAAATCGGTTTTACTATATTCATTTACAAATTCTTCAAACGTTTCATTTTTTTCCCATTCCAGTCTTTCTATTAATCTATTGTCAAATCCGATGGGAATGGACTGATACTGCGATATAAACTCAGCTGTTTGCCGTGTACGCAATTTGGGACTGCTGATTATTTCTTTAAATTTTGTATTTTTTAAAAATTCGGCTGTTGCTTTTGCCTGTTGGATACCAATCTCATTTAAAGGTGGGTCGAAGGGAATAAATTCTTTATGTCCATGTCTGATGAGATAGAAAGTTAACATTAAATGATTATACCAAAGCTTATCTATTTTATAATGATTTTGAACATGAGCAAATATAAATGCCAATTACAAAATAAAAATGTGTCAACCTCGGAGGTTGTTTTATGGCTACACATCAGAAAAATTCTATATTCATTTATTCAATAGTGAGTATTGATAAACTAGAATATTAGGATGTTTTAATATAACTCAACACCCGAGGGTGGAGTATTCAATCTGAAACTCTAATTTAATTTAAAGCAAATAACATCCTAGTCTTTATTTTCCAAAAGCTTGAGAATATAGTTTTTGAACTTTACCTCAGGCCATGGTATACTTTCAGAGGATAATCATGGTGGCTGTAGTTCAACAGTAGAACGCTAGGTTGTGGACCTTTATTACTTATGTTCTGCATTTATACCATTGATATCTGGATCCACAAATTGCTAAACTGAGATAGTGAAAGTTTGTAACAGATGTCACATAGAATATAAAGCATCAAGTAGGCACAAGATTTGTCCCAAATGCCGAAAACAAATTTATAAAAGACCATGTCCTAGTTGTGGATTACTAAAACAGAGAAAATCAAAAAATTGCAAGGCTTGTTATCTCGAAAGCAAACAGTATCCAAATTCAAATAAAAAACACTTAACAAAAGATGGATACTATTACGTTTATTTTCGATCGCATCCTTATGCAGATAAGTCAGGACGAATTTATGAACACAGACTTATAATGGAAAAGGAGCTTGGGAGATATCTTTTTCCTCATGAAAATATTCATCACAAAAACGGAATCAGAAGCGATAATAGAATCGAAAACCTAGAACTATGGATTAGACTCCAACCTACTGGCGCGAGAGTAGAAGATGTTGTAAAATGGGCGAAGGAGATTCTTAATTTGTATGGTGATGTTAGCTCAGTTGGTTAGAGCGCTAGGTTGTGGACCTGGAGGTCGCCGGTTCAAGTCCGGTACATCACCCACCATTGAATCTTAATAACTTAAAATAACACTTGATTGTTGTAATGGACAAACGATCCCATCTCTCTTTCATGTATAATGTAGGCATTAAACTTCTATTAACTTCTCTTGGAATAACAACTAAGCAGATAAGAGATGAACTAATTCGATTAACAGGTAAAAATCCCACAGCTACAAATATTCTTTTCATTACTACAGCTGCGAAGCTTGATAAAGATCCGGGCTATATGCTAAAAGAACGAACAAGACTTCAGGATACAGGTTTCAACGTGCATGAATATGACATTGAAGGAAAAAGAACGGAGGAATTACGTAAAGAAATAAATGCTAATCACGTCATCTACGTTAGCGGCGGGAAACCTTTTTTCTTGCTCAAATCAGCACGATAATCTGGATTTGATAAACTAATAAAAACGCTAGGTGATGATAAAGTATACGTTGGCCAAAGTGCTGGATCCTATCTTGTTTGCCCAACTTTAGAAATGGCGCTTTGGAAAAACCCAAATAGAAATACCTATGGAATTACCGACTTCAGTGGCATAGGACTAGTAGATTTTATTGTGGTCTCTCATTACAAAGAAAAATATAAAGAACTTGTGGAGCAAAAAAGAAGAGAAACGAATTACAAAGTTTACCCACTTACAGATGAACAAGCGATTAGTATCGAAAATGGCAAGCTAAATCTAATATCTTAAATGTAAATGCAAGTCTTGGTAAAATAGGTACACAAAAACAATCAATAGGTAACTAAATATGTCGATAATCCAATTTCAAACTAAATTATTTAAAATCAAATCCTGGACTATTCTTAGATTGCCTGAAGATGCCTCAGCCATGCTTCCGTCTAGAGGAATGATCATGGTTTCGGGAACTATCAATAACGTTTCTTTTAAAACCCTCCTTGAGCCTGACGGGAAGTATGGACCAGGGCTTAAGCCGAGCCATTGGTTTAGATTAGATGAAAAGCTGCTTCATGATGCTCAAGCGACAGCAGGAGACACTGTAGAGATGACCCTAGAGCCAACGAAAGAATGGATTGAGCCTGAGGTACCTGTGGACCTTAAAAAAGCGCTAGAAACTTCATCCAAAGCTGAAGCGTTATGGAAAGATATCACACCCCTGGCACGATGGGATTGGATTCGCTGGATACGCGCTGTCAAGACTCCTGAAACACGCAAAAAACATATAGAAGTAATGCTTGACAAGCTCAACAAAGGCATGAGACGTCCCTGTTGTTTTAACCGCAATCTATGTTCTGAACCGTATATCTCGAAAAATTGGACCCTTCTTGACCCAAATTAGAATTATGAATAAGGATATTCAAGTATATAATAATTCTCAAACTTCCGATGATAAAGCCATTTGCGATTCATTAAACGAAATAATTAACGAAAACCTATTTGGTGCAGAAAGTAAAATCTGGCATGGCCATCCTGTTTGGTTTCTGGAAGGAAATCCTATCGTAGGATACGATAAGTTAAAAGATGGTGTCCGCTTACTTTTTTGGAGCGGGCAATCATTTGATGAGCCAGGCTTAGAAAAAGAAGGCTCATTTAAAGCAGCCGAGGCAAGATATACACAAATTGACCAAATAAATACAGAAGATTTAAAACGCTGGTTAAGAAAAGCTCGCGAAATTCAATGGGATTACAAAAATATAGTAAAACGCCGCGGCGTATTAGAAAGGCTGAAGTAATTTAATAGTGAAAAGTAATATATTTTTATTTTATATACTCCGAGCTTTTTACCTACCGTTTTTCTGGTTACCAGTTTTATACATTTATCTAACTTCAATTAAAGGGCTAAACCCTGCTGAAGCTGCTTTATTGCTTAGCTTACAAGAGCTTTTACTTATATTTTTAGAAATTCCAACCGGAGTTATAGCCGATAAAGTATCAAGAAAGTTTTCTATCGGCCTTGGTTACATCCTTACGTCGCTCCCGTTTCTTTTTCTACCTTTTACCCAGAATTATACGCTTATGATTCTAATTTTTGCTGTTAAAGCGACCGGCAAAGCTCTTGTATCCGGCGCTGATACATCTTTATTGTATGATACTTTGGTGGACTTGAATAAAACAAATGAATATAAAAGGATTATCAATAAATCTAAATCTTTAATGATGGGTATTACTGCAATTTGCATATTACTTGGAGGCTTCATAGCGCAATATGATCTCACACTAACCCTGATTCTTCCATTCCCATTGATGATTATCGGAGCGTTAGCTGCATTCGGAATGAAAGAACCGGAAATTTCAAAAAAGGCAAAACAAATTCAGGATAAAAATTATTTTATTCATACTTTAAGTTCTTTCCGTTATATTATAAATAATAAGATCTTAATTTTATTAATGTTAATTTTCGCCATTACCGAAGCTGCGGCATTAAACATGAAATGGTATTATACGCCAATTTTTGAAGCTCTTAAGTTAAATTTGATTATAATCGGCAGCATCACGGCTTTACTGTATGTTATCAAATCAGTATTGTCGGCTCTCAGCGTTAAATTAATAAAAGATAAACACAATATAAGAAACATCATTCTTTTTTCTACTATAACCGCTATCGGATTTATTATTCCAACATTTTTTTTCATAACACCAATTGTCATAATTTGTTTGATGGTTATCATATTCTCAACTGAAGGACTCTTATCTATTACACAGGAAGAAATCCATAAAAATTTTGAAAGTCATAATAGAGCAACTTCAATGTCTATTGTTAACCTTTTCTCAAGTCTAATTGCGACAATTACATTAAACGGATTCGGTATTATTCAACTCCATACGGGTATTAAATTTGCAATATTATTTATCGGTTTAACTTTCCTAATATCAACAAGCATTAGTTTAGTTTGGAAAAAAATGATTTTAAAATCACGAGCTGCCGTTTATTAAAGTAACTTCAGATATAAACTATTCCGTTAATCTCGCGTGTTAATTTGTGGCTCAACCTCAGAATATTTTGAAGCTATAATAAATCCTGCCTAAAAAGATGATTATTTCTCCGAGGTTTTTAGCTAAATCAATCTCCGAAGTTGACAAGTGCACTATTAACTATTATTTATTAACTAAATTATTTCTCCTTCAATAACATTTTTTTCTGCCTTTGCGAATAACCTTCCCATAATAAGCCCCGCCAGGAAACCTCCTACATGCGCCCAGAAGGCAACACCGCCTTCATCTACTCCTGATGAAGGGAGAGACATAGCACCAGAAAGAATTTGGAGTACGAACCAATAACCAAGCATTATATAGGCTGAAACATTTGTAAAACTTATAAATCCGAATATTGGTATTAAAGTTTTTATCTTGTGATGCGGGAAAAGAAGAAAGTAAGCTCCCAACGCCCCTGCTACTGCACCTGATGCGCCAAGCATAGGGATGTCTGAGCTTGGCATGAAAATATATTGTGCTAATCCACCAATTATTCCGGATAACAAATAAAGGATTAAATACCAAAAATGCCCCAGAGAGCCTTCGACATTATCGCCGAATATCCATAAAAACCACATATTTGAAATTATATGAAGCCAGCCTCCATGAAGAAATACAGAAGTTATAAATTGAAGTAGAGTAGAGTAGTCGGCCAAATTAACTAATGATGGTACAAGTGCATAATTAATCGTAAACGACTCAGGGTTTATCATTTGCAGATAAAATATATAACAGGTAATTATTATTAGTCCTATATTTATAAATGGAAACCTTCGTGAAGGAATTGAATCGCTTATGGGAAACATAAAAATAATTTAGAATTTACAATTCAAAATTAAGAATTAATTCTATAAGATATAGCGTAGCAGATGATCTAGTCTAGTCATTAGTCGGTAGTCATTTGCCTTGGGCACGTTTTCTCCGCTCTTCTACCTCATCTAATATAATTTTCCTAATTCTTATATTTAACGGGGTTACTTCTACTAACTCATCATCTGCGATAAATTCAAGTGCGTCTTCCAATCCCATTATGCGAGGACTGTTAAAATGCTCCATAACACCTTCGCCTTTTGAACGCATATTAGAAAGCTGTTTGGCTTTACAGACATTTACTCTCATATCTTCAGCTCGTGAATTCACGCCTATCACTTGCCCTTTATACACTGACACTCCAGGTCCGATAAATAATTGTCCTCTGTCTTGAATATTCGTAAGTCCGTATAGATTCGTCATACCGCTTTCAAAAGATATAAGCGATCCCTGCTCACGTGCATGATTATAGCCGTTATCCGGTGCATACTCATGAAACATCGCATTTAGGATTCCAAGTCCCTTTGTGTCAGTCATGAATTCACTTCTATATCCGAAAAGGCCACGGGTAGAGATGATAAATTCCATCGATACTATTCCGTTATCTGCTTTCATATCCTGCAATTCTCCGCGTCTGGTGCCTAATTTTTGCATAACGGATCCTGAAAATTCTTCAGGCACTTCTATAAAAACCCTCTCAAAAGGGGTAAGTGTTTTTCCGTCTATTAATTTGTCTATAACTTGAGGGCGGCCTACTTGAAGCTCAAATCGTTCACGCCGTAATCTTTCGATAAAAATGGCAAGGTGTAATTCTCCACGCCCACTTACTACCCACCCGCCTGCAACACTAGCGCTAGCATCGCGGCCAGGTTTACCGTCAGTATCATCTTCCACCCTCATAGCTACATCTGTTTCAAGTTCTTTATATAGTCTTTCTCTAATCTCTCTAGAAGTTTTAAATTGCCCTTCTGTACCGGCCATTGGAGAATTATTTACCATAAAAGTCATTTTTATCGTCGGTTCTTCAATCGCTAATAGAGGCAATGGGGTGGGTGAATTTATATCTGCTATGGTTTCACCAATCGTTATCTCAGGTATTCCGGAAATCGCTACTATGTCACCTGCATCCACACTTTCCGAATCCACTCTACCTAAACCTTCAAATGTCATAAGAGAAGTGAGGCGGTACTTACGCATCTCACCAGTACGATTAATATGCATCACTTCTTGATTTCTGGAAACAATGCCGTTATAAACTCTACCTATAGCTATTCTGCCTTTATGTAAATCAGAAGACAATGTAGTAATTAAAATTTGTAACGGCTTATTTTTATCGCCAGCAGGTTTCGGAATAAAGCGAATAATTTCATTAAAAAGGGGAGTAATATCAGACATTTCAGAAAGCTTATCGGTTAATCCTGCCTTTCCATGTTTTGCAGATGCATAAACGATCGGAAAGTCTGCTGTTTCATCATTTGCTCCAAGCTCTATAAATAAATCGAGGGTTTTATCTAATACATAAGGGATCCTGGCATCCGGCTTATCGATTTTATTCACCACGACTATAATCTTAAGCTTCATCTCAAGAGCTTTTCTGAGGACGAATCTGGTTTGGGGCATAGGTCCTTCTTTAGCATCCACCAGAAGTAAGCAACCATCTGCCAGCTTCAAAACTCTTTCTACCTCACCGCCGAAATCTGCATGACCAGGTGTATCTATAAGGTTAATTTTCGTACTACCTTGTCCTGAGCTAGCCGAAGGGTCCCACATGACTGATGCGTTTTTTGAAAAAAT
>CAZNVI010000006.1:25851-38774 GCA_964576705.1 uncultured Gammaproteobacteria bacterium
TCCCACATGACTGATGCGTTTTTTGAAAAAATAGTAATTCCGCGCTCTTTTTCAAGCTCGTTACTGTCCATTATGAGTGAATCAGCGGTATCTTTATAAAGTTGCGTTTTCGATTGCTTCAAAAGCGCATCTACTAAAGTAGTTTTCCCGTGGTCTACATGCGCGATTATAGCTAAATTTCTGATATTGTTCATACAAATATCCTCCTAAGCTTACTTTTCGCTTTACCTACTATTCGTAGCTCAGCTCAAAGAGCGCTAATCGGAGGATGTATAAATTTATATTAATTAATTTAAGCATACAAAATCCCGCAACTAGAGGGGACTACATTATACCAGATACGCATAATTCGGACATTTTGATACTGTTTTTTACTCGCATTCTACGTATTGACATGTCTTAAAAACCAGGATTACAATACAGATGGGTAATACCCGAAAAGTCCGCAATAGTCTATTTCTTTTTAAATATTCCGGCAGTTATCTAAATATGTTATATTTTTCAGAATTTTTTGGAGATAAAGTTTTTACTCAAAACAAGCAATTTGTTGGAAAGGTGGCTGATTTGATGTTCTTGCCGCTGGAAACACCATTAATTACTAAGTTTTTGATTAAAACAGATAACCAAAGCCAAATTTTAGTAGCTGCACAAGATATCAAAAAAAACGGTAAAGGGTTTATTTTAAAACAGGATTTTATTACATTTGAAAAAAAAGAAGATGAATTATCATTGTTATTTACTCTCCAAAACCAACAAGTAATAGATTTAAATGGTGAAAAAATTATCCGCGTTAATGATGTAATTGTAAGTGATGCGCCAGAATTTATAATTTCCGGAATCGATGTAGGTATTTTAGGGGTATTCCGATGGATCGGGCTTGCCCGATGGATTGCGAGTCTCCTCAGAAGATTTTCTATCCAATATAAATCCTCCTTTATCCCCTGGGACGAAATACAAACCAAACAATTAGCCAGCAGAAGAATAGTGCTTAAGAAGGACCAGGAGCGTCTGAAAAAAATACACCCTGAAGATCTTGCAGAACATTTGGGTCATGCTACTATCCAAAATGTTTTAAAATCCCTAAAAATTATGGATACAGAGCTCTCAGCTAGAGTTATCGCTGATCTGAAATTGGATTACCAGAAAGAAATTCTACTCACATTTTCTCCACAACGCTCAGGACAAATACTTTCATTGATAGATCCCGATGAGGCAGTAGATGCCTTGCTGGTACTGGAAAAAAATAAACGAGAAGCGATACTCCCTTTTATAGAAAAAAGTCAAAGGGGAGAAGTAGAATATCTCCTGAAGCACGCCAAATCTCCAATCGGGCATATGATGACTACAGAGTGGTGTGCGGTAGATTCAGATTTAACTGTAAAAACTGTTATTGAAAAAATAAGAAAAGAAACTACTGATTTTTCAGAATTATCTGACATATACGCAACCAACAGCCAAAAACAGCTAGTTGGAGTTTTGGATCTGCACAGTTTACTTCTTCAAAGACCAGAAATTCCGTTTTATAAAGTAATGAATCAGAATTTGATAGTAGGCCGCTTAACAACTCCTAAAGAAATTTTACTCAGAAGGATGCTGAAATATAATTTAAATGCCATGCCCATCGTAGATGAAAACAGAACTATTATCGGCGTAGTTCTGCTTCATGATATAGCAGAAGATTTATTACAAAAAGAATAATATTTTATGAAATTAAAACCGCACTTTAAAAAGCTATTAATTTTTCTTTCAGTTCTAGGTCCATCTGTTATTACGACTATGGCAGGAAACGATGGAGCAGGGGTAATTACATACTCATTTGCCGGAGCACAGCTAGGCTACGCAGCACTTTTTACTCTTCCGCTCTTGACCGTGCTTTACGGGGTTACACAAGAAATGGGCTCTAGAGTAGCCATAGTCACCGGTAAAGGACTAGGCGATATAATCCGTGAAAAATTCGGTGTACGTATCGCGTTACTGGTTTTCGTATGTTTACTCGTGGCAAATTTCGGAACATTGTTAACAAATATAGCTGCTCTTAAAGTAGCCAGCGAAATGCTCGGAATCCACTCGATCCCATTTACCATAGCGACTATAATCTTCTGCTTTATGCTTGTAACTTTTACCGAATATGAAAAAAGCCAAAAAATATTTCTGGCCGGAATTATATTTTATTTTGCTTACGTTTTCTCTGCCTTTAAAGTAAGCCCTGACTGGTCAGAGGCGGTAAAAGCTTTATTCATACCGAGTAAAGGTATGTTCACTAAAGAATATTTGGTGATTTCCATAGCTATTTTAGGAACGACCATAACACCTTGGGGACAGTTTTTCGTACAAAGCTACATGAAAGATAAAAGCGTATCTGTCAGAAAACTAAAATACGCTAAATTAGAAGCATTTGTAGGCGCATTCGTTTCTAACTTTTTTACCTTTTTTATAATTACAGCTACTGCAGCCACTCTCTTTATGCACAATATTAAACTTGATTCAGGTGAACGTGCTGCAGAAGCCATTAAACCTTTCGCCGGAGAATTCGCCGGTATTCTATTCGCGGTCGGACTCGTAAGCGCTGCAATTATAGGTATTATTATAGTTAGTCTTACTTCAGCCTACGCGTTTACAGAATTCTTCGGATTTACGGGTTCTCTGGATGAACCGTTTAAGAAAGGAAAAATATTCTATACTCTCTTTTTATCAACCATTATCGCAGCAGCCACCTTAGTCCTGACACCGTTTTTTCCGCTCTTTAAGATAGTCCTTTATACACAGTCCTTAAACGGCATGCTCCTACCGCTATTCTTTTATTTTCTCTTAAAAATCGTGAACGATAAATCATTAATGGGAGAACATGTAAACGGAAAAATTTATAATGGCTTCGCTAAGATGGCGACAATTTTTATAGCTATAGCTGCTATTACTGCTGTAATTTTTTCTATAATTGGAGCTTGAAAATGCTATCTTTGGCCATATATACCAACGAAGCCAATCCTACTGCTCAATGAAGGTACATTAAATCAAATTATGACCAATAATCCTCAAACAAAAGAGATAAACAATAAAATTAAACAATTCTTTTCTCAGTTTAAGCAAAAATTCCTAAATAAAGGCGAGATCCTGATACTATCAGGAGCGAAATTAAAAGAAAATTTTTATTTATCTTCGGGCAGTATAAAACAATACACTATCACAAAAAAGGGGTATGAAATAATACTTAATATATTTAAACAAGGAACCTTTTTCCCTATGTCAAATACTATGAATGATACTACTAATGAATATTACTATGAAGCTTTAGAAAAAACTGAAGTTTGGATCGCACCATCTGATAAATTAATAACATTTATTCAAAAAAACCCTGATGTTTTATTTGATTTATTAAAAAGAGTATACAAGGGCACTGACGGTTTACTATTACGTATGACTTACTTAATGTCAGGAGGAGCTTACCTACGATTGATAACCGAAATTTTACTTCAGACAAAAAGGTTCGGTGAAAAAATTTCTGAAAATACCTTCAAACTTAATACCACTGAAAATACACTCGGAGCATCTTCCGGTTTAACCAGAGAAACCGTAAGTCGAGAAATGAGGAAACTAAAAGAAAAAAATTTAGTGACTTTAAACAACAAGCATTTTATTATTCATGACTTAAGCAAATTGGAAGATGAATTATCACTTGGCGAATAGATTGATAATACAGCAAGCATTGCATGTAACTTCCGAACTCTAAATTGATTAAAATCACATGAGTTCCCGTATAGTCTGTGTTATTTTAAACTAACCAAGTATTCTTAGCTGATAGTTTAAGCACTCATTAAATGACACAACCTATGAGAACCGAATTAATTTTTTCAGTAAGTAAATATATTTACAAATATATTTTTAAACCTATATTTTTTTGTTTTGATCCGGAATTAGTCCATTCAAGAATGACTAATTTCGGAGAAAAAATAGGCAATAAAAGATTTGCCAAAAAAATAATATACAACACTTTTAATAACGATTATCCCGCGATGCACCAAAAAATTGATGGAATTGAGTTTCAAAATCCAGTGGGTTTAGCTGCAGGTTTTGATTACGAAGCTAGATTAACTCAGACTCTTTCATCATGGGGATTTGGTTTCCAAACGATTGGTACTATAACCAATAAGCCGTATGGAGGAAATCCGAAACCGATACTGGGAAGATTACCTAAATCACAATCCCTAATGGTAAATAAAGGCTTCAAAAACCCAGGAGCTAAAAGAATAATCGCAAAGCTTTATGGGAAAAACTTCGACTTGCCTTTAGGAGTAAGCATCGGAAGAACTAATACAAAAGAACACATTACATTAAAACAAAGCATCGCCGATATTTTACATACATTCATACAATTCGAGGTTTCTAAGATGAAACACTCTTATTATGAACTTAACATCAGTTGTCCAAATTTATACGGGAATATTTCTTTCTACCCGCCGGAAAATCTAAAGATGTTACTAAGCCAAGTCGATATGCTAAAGATTAAAAAACCTATATATATTAAAATGCCTATCGAAAAATCAAACGAAGAAACTTTAGAAATGTTAAAGGCAATCTCCAATTCTTCATCAAAAGGCGTAATTATAGGTAATTTACAAAAAGACAGAAAAAACCCGGCATTTGATTCTTACGAAGTTGCTAAATTTCGAATGGGTAACTTTAGCGGTAAGCCCACATTTAATAGATCAAACGAGTTAATTAAATTAGCTTATAAAAATTATAAGGATAGGTTTACAATTATCGGCTGCGGAGGAATTTTTACTACTGAAGATGCCTATCTAAAAATTAGTTACGGTGCTTCTTTAATCCAATTGATTACAGGATTAATTTTCGAAGGACCGCAGTTGGCCGCCGAAATAAATTCGGGACTTTATCAAATTATTCAATCAAAAGGCTATAAAAATATATCTGAAGCAATCGGATCGCAAGCTTAAATCACTATTGCAAAATAAGAATAGATAATATTTACTTAAAGTGGATGGAAAAAAATAAAAAATTTATACTCTGGTTTGATGAAATCGGAAAAGATGATATCCCTTTAGTCGGAGGTAAAAATGCCAACCTCGGGGAAATGTATAGTAATCTTACAGGGAGTATTAGTGATGTATTCCCCGGAGAAAAAATACAAGTCCCTTTCGGATTCGCAGTAACAGCATACTCATACAATTACTTCATAGACAAAAGCGGGCTTGATAAAAAAATAAAAGATTTACTAAGTAACTTAAACGTATCTGACCTTAAAAAGCTTGAGGAGGTAGGCGGAAAAATTAGGGAACTGATAGTTTCTTCACCCTTTCCACCTGAACTGGACACTGCAATTAGAGCAGCATATGGCGAATTAGCTCAAAAGCTAAATCTTGAAAGCACTAAGCTAGACGTGGCTGTACGCTCTTCAGCTACAGCAGAAGATCTACCGGATGCTTCATTTGCAGGACAGCAGGAATCGTATTTAAACATTAGGGGCGAATATGCTTTACTTGACGCTATTAAAAAAGCGTTTTCTTCTTTATTCACTAATCGTGCAATTTCTTACAGAGTTGACCAAAAATTTGATCATTTTAAAATAGCCTTATCTGTATCAGTGCAAAAAATGGCAAGATCTGACAGAGGAGCAAGCGGTGTAATGTTCACTTTAGATACAGAAAGCGGGTTTCGTGAAATTGTTTTAATTAACGGATCCTGGGGGCTGGGTGAATACATAGTAAAAGGGATAGTTACTCCGGATGAGTTTATGGTTTTCAAACCTACTCTTAAAAAAGGATTTAAATCTATTATAAGCAAAAAGCTCGGAAGTAAAGAAAAAAAACTGATATATGCGCTTGAAGGAACCAACCCCACGAAAGAAGTGCAAGTAACACCAAACGAACGACAAGCTTATGTACTTCACGATGAGCAGATACTTAGGCTGGCCAAATGGGGAGCGATGATCGAGAATCATTACCAAAAACCTATGGACATAGAATGGGCATATGATATTGAGCTACACGAGCTATATATAGTCCAAGCACGCCCGGAAACAGTCCAAGCCCGAAAAAATACTACACAACTTGAGGATTTTGTGCTTGAAGAAACAGGAAATATACTCGCCCTTGGTGCGTCAGTCGGACGAAAAATAGGTCAAGGAAAAGCCCGATTCATAAAAGACCCTTCGCAATTAAGCGAATTCCAAAAAGGCGAGGTCTTACTTGCTGAAATTACGGATCCAGACTGGGAGCCGATCATGAAAATCGCATCAGGAATAGTTACTAATTCCGGAGGTAGAACCAGCCATGCGGCCATAGTCTCCAGAGAATTGGGCATTCCTGCTATAGTCGGATGCGGTGATGTAACCAATAAAGTAAAAACGGGACAGGATGTTACGATTAGCTGCGCTGAGGGAGAAGTAGGAAAAGTATATGAAGGCATACTCAAGTATAAAATTAATAAAACAGACCTTACCGGTTTTACATTACCCAAAACAGATCTCAAAATGATTATTGCCGATCCCGAATTGGCATTTAATTATTCTTTTATCCCGAATAAAGGCGTAGGGTTAGCAAGAGAAGAATTTATTATCTCCAATTTTATAAAGATACACCCTAACGCATTGCTTGAATACGATAAATTAGAAGATAAAGAAATCAAAAAACAAATAGATATACTAACTGCCGGATACCAAAATAAAGCAACTTATTATATAGATAAATTAGCATATGGAATAGCTATTATTGCATCGGCATTCTACCCGAATGAAGTGCTATTAAGATTTAGCGATTTTAAATCAAACGAATATGCAGGATTAATTGGCGGTAAGCTATATGAACCCCATGAAGAAAATCCGATGATCGGCTGGCGTGGTGCAAGTAGATACACAGATCCTAAATTTCAAGCTGCATTTGCTCTGGAATGTCAAGCCGTAAGAAAGGTAAGAACTGAGATGGGATTAATAAATTTGCAGGTAATGATTCCTTTTTGCAGAACTCCTGAGGAGGGGCAAAAAGTCATTGAAGAAATGGCACGAAACGGATTGACCCATAATAAAGCCCGTAACTTGGCCATCAGATCTCCTCTTGATGAAAATTTACATGTTTGGGTAATGGCTGAAATCCCATCTAATATACTTCAAGTAGAAGATTTTGCGGCTATATTTGACGGATTTTCTATCGGGTCAAATGATCTCACACAATTAACTCTTGGGTTAGATCGCGATTCGAAACTGGTAGCACATATCGGGAATGAGAAGAACAAATCAGTATTAAAATTGATCAAAAACTTGATAAACGTAGCCCATGCTTCAGGCCTAAAGGTAGGAATCTGCGGACAAGGCCCTTCAGATTTTCCTGAGCTTGCAGAAATACTTGTTAAGGAAGGAATTGACTCAATTTCACTTAACCCGGACACTGTATTAAAAACAGCATTACAGGTAAAAGAAGTGGAAAAGGCAATACTTAATACTTAATACTTAATACTTTCCGCCAAAGGCGGATCAGCCTATAGCTGAAATACTTATAATTCTATGACCTTTAAGCCTTTTGAGAAAAAAGAATTTCCCATTCCATTAAGTCTTAAATCAATAATCGGTCCTAGTTTTATCATCTTAGGCTTAGGTCTCGGTAGTGGTGAATTTATTCTCTGGCCTTTCTTAACATCTAATTACGGAATGGGCATAATTTGGGGAGCCTTGGTCGGCTTAACTCTTCAATTTTTCATGAATATGGAAATTGAAAGATACGCGCTTTGTAGAGGAGAAAGCGTATTTATAGGACTTGCGCGTAAATTCCGATTTATTTCAGTTTGGTTTCTCATTTCTACATTTATACCTTGGATATGGCCGGGAATAATTGCATCTTCAGGAGCACTACTAAATCAAGTGCTTGGCTTAAATAACGCTCCATTAATATCCGTAATATTACTTATTTTAATCGGCATAATACTCTCTCTCGGTCCTGTCTTATATAAAACAGTTGAGACATTTGAAAAAGTTCTTATCTTGGTAGGAGTTCCTACCATTTTTATATTAAGTTTCATTCTATCCAAACCGAATCACTGGGTAGATGTTACAAAGGGTATATTCGGTGTGGGAAACGGATTTAATTTCTTGCCTGACGGAATAGCAATTGCATCTTTTTTAGCAGCTCTTGCATATGCAGGCGCAGGGGGTAATCTGAATCTTGCTCAATCTTTCTATGTTAGGGAAAAAGGATATGGAATGGGAAAATATGCAGGTAAAATAACTTCTCTTCTCACAGGTAAAAAAGAACAAGTTTCTCTTACAGGGGCATCATTTGATGTAAATCAGGAAAGTTTAAGTGCATTTAAACAATGGTGGAAAAACATAAATATAGAACATTTTCTGATATTCTGGGTAACAGGTTCTATCACGATTATTCTACTAGGGTTATTATCTTATGCTACGGTTTTCGGGATGGAAGGGAACACGCAGGGAATCAATTTCTTAATTAAAGAGGCAAAAGTAATAGGAAGCATGCTTTTTCCTGCTGCCGGTACTTTTTTTCTAATCGTCGGCTGCCTCACGCTTTTTGGGACTCAGCTGACTGTGTTTGATGCTACCAGCAGAATTTTGGCAGAAAATACTATTATTACCGCATATCCTAAGCTTAATGAAAATCATCTTAGAAAATCTTATTATTTGGTTTTATGGATGCAGATTATAGCGGGAATTATAATTTTCCAGCAAGGGTTTACTCAGCCCTTGCAGCTTCTGACTATCGCCGCAGTAATGAACGCATTTGCAATGTTTATACACGTAGGGTTAACACTCTGGCTCAATATGACAAGTCTAGAAAAAGAACTAAGACCAAGTATCTATCGGATAACTGCAATGATAATCGGTTTTATTTTTTACGGCTCTTTTTCTATCTACACCATATTCGTCGAAGCAGGAAAGTTATTAAATCGTTAATGGCTTTATTAACCACAAAAAAAGGGCCAAACGTGGTCCCTTTTTCTGAAATCATCTTTTTAACCCCTTCTATAAAATGATTTTTGAGCCTGACAGGTAGTTAGTCCGCTTTAGGCGGTGCTACTTTATGTTCCTGACTAACACGGTAGCCGTGAGAGGGATTCAGGCTCATCTTTACGTATTATAGGATATAAAAGGGACTTTGTCAAGTACTCAAGCTTTTCAGTCAGCCTTCAAGCAGTTACATGCTTTGATGTATGCTCATGCCATTCTTGATCCCCAGACGCGCGTAAAGCAGCATCCGTGGACTACCTTTTATGTTTTATATATAATGAACTAAATGAATCAGAAACAGATATACGAAACACTTGAGAATGATTTCGCACAGAGTGAAGACCAGTGGAATTTTGAAACGTCATCTCATGAAAAAGAGAGATTTAAGAAACTGCTTTCGTTTGCTAGATCGGTTCCTCATGCTTCAATTCTTGAAATAGGCTGCGCAGAAGGTCATTTCACTGAACTTCTTGCGACCATCTCTCAAGATATTACAGCCATTGATGTCACTCCTCTTGCAATACAACGAGCGAAAAAGAGGGTAAAGAGTAAATTCGTAACCTTCGAAGTCACTACGATTGATGACTTCACCCCAACTAAAAAGTATGACCTTATTATTTGCGCTGAGATGCTTTACTATATTCTTGATAAGAAGAAGGCGCTTAACAAAATACAAACATTAGGCAAATACCTTCTAGCAAACAATTATTTGTTTTTCCCAATTTACAAAGATGGTATAAAAGCTGAGTTATCTCTTCTTCGTTTCCGTCCTGTCAGATGGATACTACATGCGACGCCTAAAGAAAAAAAATACTGTTCGATAGGAATGTGGAAGCTAAATTAGCAGCCTCTCAATATGTACCCCGGTGGAACCATATAGTATCAGTTCGTGAGATGGGTAAGTAAATTATATACGTAACACATTTTGCTTGCTATATGAAGCTTTCTTGATCCTCGAAGCTTAAGCGAAGTGGATAGCGAAAGATAGTACGTCTGGAGGGGATTAGTTCGACAGGCTCACCATGAACTTTTCATCTCCCACAGGCATCATCCGCTATGCCCGCACTGAGCGAGCCATGCGAGTCGAAGTGTACGCCCGGAGGGAATCGAACCCCCAACCAAATGATTAGAATTCATTTGCTCTATCCGTTGAGCTACGGGCGCAATAATGGTATTTTATCAATAATACTATCTGTACGCAACGAACTAGGGAAAATTTATCGTAAATATCAAAAAATGAGCTATATGTTTAATGAGACGATGGAGCGGACTTTTCTGTTATGGCGACGTTTTTTACTCATAAGCTCTGTTAATCTCGCGTGTTTGATAGCAAGTCTTTTTTTCGTCTTGTGCGGATGAGACTTCTTTTTATTATTAATTCCTGTCGCTCTTTTTGCCATAGCTACATTATACACTATTCTGATTGACAAAGAACAGCTATTTTAATATAGTTAGCTTAACCCCACTATGGAACATCGTTTTCTACAATATCTTCTAAAGAATCAAGTAATCTTTGCTTTATTTATTATCGGCTTTACATGGATCGCTATACAGCTTAAGAGTATCATTACTTCCATTTTCATTTCCTATATTATTATGGCAGCATTACTTCCTCTAGTAGCTTTTCTTCAAAGAAAGGGCATTCCGAGGCTAATATCTGTACTTATAGTTTATACCGGCATGCTAATAGTAAGCGTACTTCTAATAGCTCCTTTCATTCCCTTCGTTACATCCCAAACAAACAGTCTATTTATAGGTTTTCCTGATTATATAAATAAAGCAGCCAAGGTTATAGGAATTTCGATAAATGAAAACCAGTTACAAGAGTATTTGGGACGTGAGCTAGACAACATAGGATCTAATGCGTTTTTCGTCACAAAACAGGTGTTCGGCGGAATATTTTCAATCTTTACCATTCTTATCGTTAGCTTTTACTTACTCTTAAGTCACGATTCATTCAGAGTATTATTATCTAAATTCTTCCATGAAAAACATAGAGATAGGGCATACAGAGTACTTCAAAATGTAGATTTCAAGCTAGGTGCTTGGTTAAGAGGCCAAATAATACTTTGTTTCGTTATATTTACACTTACTTTCGTTACCTTAAATATAATAGGACTGCCTAACGCACTTCCCTTAGCACTATTCGCAGGATTACTTGAAGCATTGCCCACAATTGGCCCCGTGATCTCAGCGATTCCCGCTGTAATCGTAGCCTTTACGATTTCACCGGCTATGGTGGTCGCTGTGATCTTAGTATATATAGTAATTCAACTTTTGGAGAACAATATTATCGTCCCTAAGATTATGGAACGTGCTGTCGGAGTGAATCCGATTGTAGTTATAATAGCTGTATCGACTGGAGCAGCACTTATGGGCGTAATAGGTGCATTGCTTTCAATACCTTTTATATCATTTATAATGTCTATAAATACAAGTATTCGTGAAATAGACCACAAATCTACTTAATACCTACTATCATAGTCCAGGGGAAAGGTTTTTTAACTGCATAAATTCTCATGTCTTTTGACACAAATTTTTTAAATGACCGTGCACTCCAGTGATTAATATGTTCGATATCGTTGCCCCATCTTTTAAGGTTTTTTCCCCTTAAAAAATTAGATATACGAAACCATGGCTCTTTAGGAACTGAGATAATGGCATATTTTTTAGACACCCTGGCAATTTCCGAAAGCGCTTTTGCCGGGTTATCTAAATGCTCAAGCACTTCAAGACACAGTACCATATCAAAAGAATTATCTTTAAAAGGTAATTTATACGCTGATCCTTCTCTTAAATCCAGATTTGGGAACTGCTTCTTACCTAACTCAATTGCGGTTTTTAGAGTATCGACCCCTATCAAATCCTTTCCGATATTACTTTTTCTAAGTCTGTTTAAAGTAAATCCTTCACCGCATCCGACATCTAAAATAGTCTTCGGATGTAATGTTTTAGCCTCTTTTATTAAAGTCTTAAAAAATCTGTTGATTAAAAATCGCTGAATAGGATTTCTGTGGGTATGTTTTCGATAATTATCTGTGCTTGCCATAAGAATTATTTAAATAACTATATGATCTACAACTCTTGAACTATTCTACTGTGAATTGCTTCAGCCACTTTTGCATTTTCTTCGTCTTCAAGATGAGTTCCGTCGAATTCGCTTACTCTTACAATTGGACCTAGATTTAAAAAATCAAAGCCTAGTTTATCTGCAACTTTTTTGTACTCCGGTGCTAATTGTTTTGATTTTTCTTCTGCGCCATCAAATCCCCATTCCTTTGGCATTTGAACTTCATTTACTAAAGGGGGTGCTACAAGCAACACCTTGGGAATATTAAATCCCCATTTATCACAAGCAGACTGAATAGCTTCATTATATTTTTCAAATGATGATGCAATTTGCTGCGGCGTGCGATTAAACCTCATCTTGAGATCACTTGTTCCAATCAATATGACGATCAAATCAAGAGGGATATGCGAAGCTACAGCACCTTTAAAATATAAAAGACCGTTTTTTCCATCGTGCTTTGGATCATCCAGCTCTGTCGTTCTCCCTCCTAAACCTTCTTCAATTATTTCGAATTGATCTCCTAACATTTTCTGAAGTATGCCTGTCCATCTTTTAGCTACATCTAATCTTGTATTATTTATATGGTCAGAACCAAAAGTCAGAGAATCACCAAAACATAGTATTCTTTTAGATTTCGGATTAATATTCATATGTTTTATGTGATTTACTATAACTTTCTAACATTTTTGGGGCAAACCTTGCTCATCTCGCCGAGGGCGGATGAGCGGGTGAAGGGAACCCTTCGACCTTGCTCAGGGTGAATTTCTCGCCCCCTCTTTAAACGTAAATTAAAATCTCACGCGAATGATGAGCTTGTCGAATCAGAGCGGGTGAAGGGAACCCTTCGACCTTGCTCAGGGTGAATTTCTCGCCCCCTCT
>CAZNVI010000007.1:0-9346 GCA_964576705.1 uncultured Gammaproteobacteria bacterium
TACTGCTTTACATTAACAAATGCTATAGAGGATTGTCAAGAAGAAAAGTCTTGATTTAGTGAATTTAATGTTATAATTCCGAATTAACATGTCAGGTGAACTACTAAAGAGACACAATCAATTTATTGAGGACTTAAGTGCTTTAGATATGGAGGAGGATATTCGAACTTTTAAGCCATACATTGAATTAATGGCCGGCTATCTTCCGAATAACCATGAGGCTTTAATGCGATTCTCTACAGGCTTACAGGTTATGACTGATGCTTGTGCTGAAAATCCATACCTACTAAAACTTGCTCGTATGTACCAAACATTTGCAAGTCTAACAGCAATCCATGCGCATGAAAACGGAGTAGATCTCGATTCACATAAACCAAGATTACATAACCATGATTATAAGATAGAAGAAACTACAGTAAAAGCTGATGAATTACTAAGTATCGACCAAACCCGAACAATATCACGACACTTAAGAGACCGAGGACTTACCGTGGGGCTTCTGCATGGTCATTTTCGCTTACTTACACCCAGTTCTATAGCATTTATCATAAATGCCCACCAAGACATAGATGCGTTAATGGTAGGAGTAGAATCTAGTGGGAGAACTCTGAACTTTAAACGAAAGGTACCAATTATAGACGACAGAATAAGAGCTAAGGCGTTTCGAAAGTTACTCTTATTCCCGTTTGTAATTGACGATTCCGTCGAATATTCTGATGAAGGATATACAGGCCTCGTTAGAAGAGTCAGTCCTGATAAATATTTTACGCAATCAGACAATCCTGAAACGCTAAAAACTACAATGAGAGAAAGAGCAATTGCTACAGGCTGTGAATATGTAGAATTAATTAATCTCCCAGGAATTTCTACAACACAAATTAAAGATGCCTTTGACAATATATAGTTATTTAATTCTTAACTACACTAGTATATTTTACAGTTATTAAATCTATTTCTTTACCTTGGACTACATCGAGGCATAAAGGCACTAGCCAAGTTAAATTGCTTATTAAATTATCCGGTAAATTTGAAACCGAAAACCATTCTACGCGTTGCCTTTCGACACTTTTGGCATCTGTTTCTTTTCCTTTATAAACTATCGTCATCACATCGACGATCCATCGATCAGAATATAATTCACCTATCTTTTTCCATTCAGATGGATTAGTTCGTAAGCCCGCTTCCTCCTCCACCTCGCGCGATATACATCTGAAACAATCCTCACCTGCTTCGAATTTTCCACCCAAGCCATTTACCATTCCTTTCTGCCACTCAGGCGTTAACTTGTGAATAAGAAGCACTTTCGATAAATCTCCATTGAATAGGAAACTGACAGTATAACGAACCATAAGCTAAATTTATTAGATTATATGTGGCTATTTTGTAAAATGCAATAAATGTTGTACGTTTTTAAATATCAGAATCCATCTCTCTAAAGAAAGCTCTGTAGGTCTTGTTTTTTTATTTATTTCCAGCTGATTCAATACTCTTCCTGTCACATTCATTCCATATCGCCTTTTCAAATTCTGCCATATGGGTAGTCCATTACCAAACCCTACTCGCAATAAACTTTGGAATTTGCCTCTTTCATTCCAGGAGAGTAGTGGCTTGTTTTTCTTTTTAAAGCGGAACATGACACTATCCACGCTCGGATGTGGAATGAAGTCAGTGCGTTTGAAATGATGGTAGATAGAGAAATCAAACCAAGGCTTATGTGCAAGAGAGAACCAATTCTCTCTATAAGGAGCAGATAGTCGGTAAGCGAGCTCCTTCATCACCACAAGATAAGTATCCTCAGGAGGATTATTCGCATCAATTAGGTATCTCACGATTTTCCCTTCTACGGAGAAAGGGATATTGGCAAATACTTTATAAGGAAGTGATGGAAGCTTGAAATTGAGTATATCACCTTGATATAGAGTGAGATTACTGACCCCATCGAATCTATTTTTAAGGTAACTGTACCGATAACTGTCTATCTCTACAGCCAATACATATTGTGTCTGAGATAACAAAGCATCGGTTATGATACCTTTTCCTGGTCCGATTTCTAAAACGAGGTCGTTTTTCTCAATAGAAGAACTTCGGACGAGCTTAGACACAAGCTTCCGGTTGTGAAGAAAATTCTGAGAAAAGAGCTTCCGGCGTATGTGATACATACCGGACCACCCCCATTGTGAACGTAGTATTCATATAGCTGCGATTATAGCATTAATGGGTTAAAATTCCTAAAATGAGCGGGGTACGAGAATTGAACTCGCTTCTCTACCTTGGGAAGGTAGCATACTACCGGTGTACTAACCCCGCTTATCTTTCAAATATTCGCTAAGTCTTCTGTTTAAATATCCTCTACCAAATCCAGTCTTCAACTGCTTCTCGCGCATATAAGCATCCTTCTTATTGATGCATGCTTCATAATAAACAAGCTCTATTTTATAAAATTTCTTTGTGGTTTTTACACTATGAGATAAATGATCTTCTAATCTATTCTCCAACCTCTCTGCTACTCCCGTATAAAATTCCTGCTTATTACCTGAAAAGCAATTTAACACATATGTAAAATACATATCATTTATTACCTTGCCCGCCGAAAGCTTAGCATTCAGGCGGGTCTGCCACAATACGAACTTTGTTCGTTTTGGGCAGAGGAAGGAAGCATTCTACCACTGCCAGACAAAAGCTTCGCAATTTGACTGGTCCGACTAAATGTGAAACTTTTGTCGGAAACTACCACCGCCTATGTTTGACTAATTATACCACCAAATTATATTGTTATTTGCAATTGAAAGCAGCGCGTTAAAACTTCTTGAGCGAGTTATTAGGGGGAATCCCGGCCTTTAGTGCCGGAAGGGGGAGGACAATCCCCCGATTAGCGAGCGAAAGAATTTAGCGACCTTTCACTTGCAAAAAGCTTTAGGCGTCTTTTCGCAAAAGACGCAAAGGGAATTTCGCTAGCTCACGAGTTTTCGTACTTTTGGTTACGAAAGTACAAAGATAATGGTTTTTGTTTCTATGAATTCCAGAAAGAGAAAGAATCAAGTAGTTATTTAGTATTCTGTGCGGCTGTACGCGGAAGTTTAAGAACCAACCCAGGCTGAATTACACTTGGTGTTGTAATATTATTTATCCTTGCTATTTCTACCCATTTATATCCATCATTAAAAGCTCTAACTGATATTCCCCAGAGATGATCACCTTTTTGTACTTTATAAGTAGTACCTGTAATTACAGGACCATATACTGTCATGGCAGAAGTAGTAGGCGTTGTAATCGTTGCTTGTTTCGCCGGAACATTAGGAATGGTTAATTTCATTCCTACTTTGATCACGCCAGGATTGGACAATTTATTTACTCGTGCTATATCTACCCAATTATAACCGCTTTTATAATATTTCTCAGCAATTGACCATAAATTGTCTCCATTAGCTACTGTGTGATATTTCGCATTTTTATCCTGTACAACTATCGTAGGTGTAGGCGCTGCTTTCGTAGGTGGAATTAAAGTGACAGTAGGTGCCTTAGTGGGAACTTTAGTAATGGTTACAGTGGGTTTTGATGTGATTTTTACGACAGGCGTAGCAGTAGATGCTGGCGAAGGCTTTGTTGTGGGTTTAGCCGTAAGCATTACTGTAGGAGTAGGACTTGCAGTAATCGAAACTTGTCCATCTGTTGGAGAAATATTTTCTCTAATGGTTTGGTTATTATTTACTCCGGTATTCGTCGATGAAATACTTCTTTGTGGATTATTTATCTGAGACACATTTCTATCTCTTACTAAGAGTACCAAAAGAATTGTTGTAATAATAACTACTATAATCCCGAGGAGTAGACTGCTATAAGATTCACCAAATCGGAAGAAACTTAACCAGTTAGATGAAGAACTTTTTTTACTTTTTGTATCTTTTCTTATCGGACGTGTCTGTTTTTTTGTTTTGCGGTCTGCCATAAGAATAATCAGGCAGTTGAATTACATTATAAATAGAAATTATAGGATGTCAAGTGTTAAAAATGCTTACTCTGAGCTTGTCATACACTCGACTTGTGCTCAGTGCGATCCTGAGCGAATCGAAAGGGTTGAAGAGCGGGATGGACGGGACTCGAACCCGCGACCTCCTCCGTGACAGGGAGGCGCTCTAACCAACTGAGCTACCACCCCCCGCTTAAAACAAAGCTATTTTAACATAACAATTGAAGTATAAGCAATGGTTTGATAGACTGATGCGAATGACTAATGCAGAAATTGCAAAACTACTAAAAAATATTGCAGCTGCGTATTCAGTGCAGGATGAAAAAAAATTCCGCTTTCAAATAATCGCTTACCAAAAGGCAGCAGATTCTATAGAAAGCTTAACTTCAGACTTAAAATATCTGGCTAAGGATGGAAAAGTAGAAGACATATCTGGCATTGGTCCTTCGATAAAATCCTCCATAGAAGAATTGTTAAAAACAGGAAAAGTTAAACACTTCGAAGCTATACTAGAAAATGTTCCCGCAAGTATGTTTCCCCTTCTGGAAATACCCAGTTTCGGACCTAAAAAATCGTACAGACTGGTGACGCATTTTGAATTAAAAAATCCTCAATCTGTAGTAGATGATTTGCTAGAGATTGCCAAAAACGGCGAGATAGCTAAGCTTGACGGCTTTGGCGAGAAATCCGAAGCAGATATTATACGCGCAATTGATGAATTTAAGCTCGGCCAGGCTAAGGATATTCGAATGAATCTCCCGTTCGCAAATGAACTAGCCGGAAAAATTCTTTCATATTTAAAAGAATCAAAAGACGTGATTGAGGCATATCCCTTAGGTAGTCTCAGGCGTAAAAGAGACACGATTGGCGATGTAGATATAGCCGTATCTACCAACTCACCTGAAAAAGTAATTCAATATTTTATTAATTATCCGCATAAAGACAGAATTCTTGAAAAAGGAGATATTAGCGCAGGACTTATAGTTTCAGGAAAGCACATAGACCTTATGGTCCAACCGCCTGACAGATTCGGATCACTTTTACAACATTTTACAGGCAGCAAGAATCACAATGTTCACTTGCGTGAACTCGCACTAAAAAAAGGCTTATCCCTCTCTGAAAAAGGCATTAAACAGCTTTCTTCGGGCACTATGGATACATTCATAACCGAAGAAAAGTTCTATAAAGCGCTTGGACTTCAATGGATTCCGCCTGAAATGCGCGAAGACTCAGGAGAAATTGAATTAGCCGGAAAGAATAAGTTACCTAAGCTTATCGAATTATCAGATATTAAAGGAGACTTTCATCTTCATTCAAGCTTTCCTATAGAACCAAGTCACGATATGGGACAAGATAGCATGGATGAGATGGTTAAAAAAGCGATAAGCCTAAGATATGAATATTTAGGCTTTTCTGAACACAATCCAAGTCTCTCGAAACATACGAACACACAAACAGAAAAGATTCTTGAGAAAAGATTACAAAAAATTGAAGAATTGAGATTAAAGTACAAAAACAGTATTCGTATATTTTCTTTACTCGAAGTCGATATTTTACCTTCTGGAGAATTAGCTCTAAACGATAAACATACAGATTATTTAGATTTTATGTTGGTTTCTGTACACAGCGTATTCAATATGGAAAAAGATCAAATGACCAATCGAGTACTTAAAGGACTTTCACATCCTAAAGCAAAGATACTTACCCATCCTACCGGAAGACTTATAAATCAAAGGCATGGATATGAACTTGACTGGAATCAAATATTTAAGTATTGTAAGAGTAATAAAAAGATCTTGGAAATAAACGCGTATCCCACGAGACTTGATTTAACTGATCAAATAGTTAAAAAAGCAATTGAAGCTAACGTAACCTTAGTTATAGACACGGATAGCCATGCTGTATCCCAAATGGACCTTATGCAATACGGGATATCTGTCGCAAGAAGGGGTTGGGCGAAAAAAAATGACATTTTAAATACTTGGGAGTATAATAAAATAGAGAAATGGATGAAGACTTAAATTTCCATTTATCATTGATTTTCAGTTAGAAAATCTATCAATTTTTAAATTAAATGATAAATGTCCCCCCAAGGCGTATCCGCCTTTGGAGGAAAATCTGGAAAATGGAAACTCGGATTGGAGGTGATATTATATGAATCCTATGATAATTTTAGTTTTAATTTTAGGAGTTGTACTTTTTTACTTTTGGATGGTATATAACGGCTTAGTTTCAGCAAAGGTAAGAATCCAAGAAGCGCTTTCTCACATAGATGTACAGCTTAAGAGAAGAGCAGAACTTATACCGAATCTTGTCGAGACTGTTAAAGGCTATGCAAAACATGAGAAGGAACTTCTGGAAAATATCACTAAGGCAAGAACTAGTCTTATGTCAGCTAAAACTAACCATGATAAGGCTGAAGCCAATAATATGCTTTCAGACACGCTTAAATCACTCTTTGCGGTAGCAGAAAATTATCCTGAACTTAAAGCTAATGAGAATTTCGGCAAATTACAAGAAGAACTATCAGATACAGAAAATAAAATCGCTTACTCAAGGCAGTTCTATAACAGTAATGTTTTAGACTACAACACAAAGATTGCTGTATTTCCAAATTCAATTCTTGCTGGAATGCTTGGCTTTAAGCCTGCAGAGTTTTTCGAAGCTGAAGAAGAAGAAAAAAAACCAGTTAAGGTGACTTTTTAATTTCTTAAGAAGTTAAAAAGTCATCCTGAGCAGGGCGTAGGATCCCAAAGGATTTTACAAAATCGGAGGATTCCATTCTTCGCTTAAGAGGATAATCGCATGAATATCTATTCAAACATCTCACAAAATAAGTGGAAAACTATTTTGATCATGGTTTTATTTGTAGTGTTTATTTCGACACTTACATTCATATTTGCCGGAGCTATCGGAGAAAGTCCCTTAGGCCTTGCAGGAATAGCCCTTGTTTTCGCTGGCATAATGAGCTTAGGCAGCTACTATTATTCAGATAAATTAGTTCTTGCGACTACCAGGGCACAGCAAATATCAGAAAAAGATAATCCCTCACTGTATCATACCGTTGAGAATCTTACGATTGCATCAGGCCTACCTATGCCGAGATTGTATGTTATAAATGACCCATCCCCCAATGCTTTTGCCACAGGAAGAGATCCGAAGCATGCTGCTGTAGCTGTAACTAGCGGATTACTAGAAAGGCTTGATAAGGCTGAATTGGAAGGTGTAATTGCCCATGAACTTTCTCATGTTAAAAATTTCGATACCAGACTCATGGCGATCACCGCTGTCCTCGTCGGATTCGTAGCTATTCTCGCAGATCTTTTTATGCGTAATCTTTTATGGGGAGGTAGAAAAAATGATAATGATTCTGATGCCCGCTGGCAATTAATATTACTAATCGCAGGTATAGTCTTAGCTTTATTATCACCTGTAGTAGCTACACTTATCCAACTTTCAGTGTCAAGAAAAAGAGAATTTCTTGCGGATGCGTCGGGAGTATTGCTAACTAGATATCCTGAAGGTCTGGCAAGTGCTCTGGAAAAAATAGCTTCTGATCCCAGGCCACTTCATACTGCATCAAATGCTACTGCACATTTATTCATAGTAAATCCATTTAAGAAACAAGAGCTAAGCAGATGGCTTTCTTCACTTTTTAATACACACCCTCCGGCTGAAGAAAGAATCAAAATCCTCCGCTCTATGTGATATGCAGTACCCTAATTTAAAGGAAATACGAAAGCTTCATTTGAAGCTAGCTTTAAACAAACAAACTTTTGAACGAGTTTTAATCCACTGTGAAATAGTAGAAAAAATTGCACTCCAGTTAATAAAAAACAGGTCTTTAGTAACTAATCTGAATCTGATAAAAGCAGGAGCTCTTCTGCATGACATAGGAGCTTATACATTCTTCAATATTAAACCTTTTAACGAAAGAGAATATATCAGACATGGCATAGTAGGACACGCTATCCTAAAAAATGAAGGTTATCCTGAGGATTTATGCAGAATCGCAAGCCACCATACAGGTATGGGCTTAAGGAAATCAGAAATAATTGAGAAGAATTTACCTTTACCGCATGACAATTTTATTGCCGAGACAATTGAAGAGAAGATCATAATGTATGCTGATAAATTTCATTCAAAACACCCCAGATTCAATACTTATGAAACTTATAAGAAGCAAGCCGCGTCCTTCGGAAAATATAATCAAGATTTGCTAGAAACGTTTAAGAAACAATTTGGGATACCGAAACTAGAAGAACTAGCCGTTCAATATAAAATGCCAATCTTCTAATCTCAGACTTCATTTTAATGCTACAATTAGATCATGCTTAACTCCATTTTGATTTTTTCGGGAAAGCTAATTTCATATACAACCAGAAGTCTGAACTTAGGCGATGGATCTACCTGGCCAGGACATATAGCATTAAAGTTCAACAAATTTTTTATAAAAGATATCATACAGAACTCAGGTATTAAAACCATAATTGTAGCTGGAACTAACGGAAAAACCACCACATCAAAGCTGATTTCGACTATTTTGGAGAAAAAAAAGAAAACCGTTATACACAATTCTTCAGGTGCCAATTTACTTAACGGCATCGCATCAAGTTTAATTCTGCAAAGTAGCATCTTTTCAAAGTTAAACTACGATTATGCGATTTTTGAAGTGGATGAGAACGCGTTACCATTAGTCCTCAGAGAGGTAAGTCCCGACTACCTAATCATCTTAAATCTTTTCCGCGACCAATTAGATCGATACGGAGAAGTAAATACAATTTCTCTCAAATGGAGAAATGCGATTAAAAATCTGACTGAATTAACTACCCTAATTCTAAATGCTGACGATCCGAGTGTTTCTTATATGGGTAATAACACTAAAGCGAAAACTAAGTATTTTAGCTGCAGCGATCAATCAAATAATGACAATGCCCAATCACACGCTACTGATTCTACGTATTGTCCGAAATGCGGTGAAAAGCTAACTTATAAAAGCATTACCTTTTCTCACCTTGGGGATTGGGCATGTAAAGAATGCGGGCTTAAAAGACCAGCATCAAATCTTAACAAATCTCCATTTTATCCATTATCCGGTCTTTATAATACCTACAATACGAATGCTGCTGTATTATTTGCTGAAAATGAGCAGATTGATGAAAAAAGTATAAAAAATGCACTGATGGAATTTAAGCCAGCTTTTGGCAGACAAGAAGAAATGTCAATTGGAGATAAAAAAGTTAGAATATTCCTATCAAAAAATCCTACAGGTTTTAACGAGTCTCTTCGTACCGCTAAATCTATGAATGCCAAACATATACTCTTCGTTTTAAATGACCGAATCCCTGATGGGCGTGATGTTTCCTGGATTTGGGACAC
>CAZNVI010000007.1:9446-36400 GCA_964576705.1 uncultured Gammaproteobacteria bacterium
ACGCTTTATATTATTCCCACATATTCAGCGATGCTTGATGTGAGAAAAATTCTAACGGGTAAAAAAATCTTATGAAAAACCAACGACTCGCCTCGCGACGAAGCGGGCTATTGACTAATAAATATAGACTTACCATCGGATGGCTATATCCAGACCTTATGAGTACATATGGAGATCGCGGAAATATTTTAGCCTTACAAAAGCGCTGTGATTTAAGAAATATTAACGTAGAGATATTACCTATTACTCAAGATACTAATGACCATCGACTAACGACTATCGACCTTCTTTTCGGCGGCGGGTCACAAGATCGAGAACAGGAAATAGTAATGCGTGATTTAAAGGTAAGAAAACAAGATATAATAAAAAAATTAATTGAAGAAGATGTGCCAGCGCTTTTCGTCTGCGGAGCACCGCAACTTATGGGAAGATTTTATGAACCATCCGTCGGAAAACGGATTGAAGGTCTTGGGATTTTCAATATGGAAACCATAAACCCCGGCCCTGACACTCCCCGCTGCATAGGGAATATAATAGCTGAAATAGATTGGGATATATTAAGTCAAGCTAATGACCAAAGATTAATGACCAAAGACTCCCTCATAGTTGGCTTCGAAAACCACGGTGGTCGTACATATCTTGGAAAGAATACCAAACCATTTGCGAAAGTTTTAAAAGGATTTGGTAATAACGGTAAAGATAAAACAGAAGGGGTGGTTTATAAAAACGCCATCGGGTGCTATTTCCACGGTCCTCTACTTCCGAAAAATCCGCAAATCGCAGATTTGTTAATCAAAAAAGCCCTTGAAGTTAAATATAAAAAAGAGATAACCCTCTCCCCTCTTGATGATACCCTTGAACTAAAGGCTCGAGACACGATTGTCAAAAGACTAGGACTTACAGTATAATCATGCTTAATTTCAAATATGAAAATTAATGTATCGAATATTGGAAAATTGGCTAATTTACCTCTTAGTGAGGAAGAAATAAAAAAATTTGAAAAGCAACTTACTGAAACATTGCAGTATATCGAAGAGCTTAAAGAGGTTGACACTCAAAACATTACACCGACAAGCCAGGTAACAGGACTTGAGAATGTCCTTCGTGAAGATGTAGCATCAGAATCTCTTTCTCAAAAAGACGCACTCTCAAATGCCAAAAGCATAAATAAGGGCTTCTTCCAAGTGAAAGGGATATTAGAAAATCAATAAATGCCTACTACTATTTACATAGTCCGCCACGGTCAATCCCACGGAAATGTTGCTGAAAATTCAATCAAGCCAGTAGATTGGGATCAATGGGGAGAACTACAGGCTCCTCTTACAAAATTGGGTGAGCAACAAGCTAAAAAGATTTCAGAAAAACTCAAAAATGTTCATTTTGATTCTATTTTTTCCTCTGATCTAAATCGCGCTCGTGAAACTGCAGAAATTATTGCCAAAGAAAGAGATATTGCTGTACAAACCGAATCAACGATAAGAGAACGGAATTTTGGGAAACTTTTTTTTGGATTAAAACCCGACGAAAGGAAACAGTTAAGAAAAGCAGTAGAAGAGCTAAATGACGAAGAGCTATGGCTTCATAAGTTTTCAGAAGATGGTGAAAGTATAAAAGAAGCTTTAGATCGGTTTAAAGCCTTTCTTGAAAAAATCACACCATTATATAAAGGTAAAACCATATTAGTAGTCAACCACGGTAATATAATGAGAACGTTTCTGGTATATCTGAAATGGGCTAAATTTAATGAACTACCTCCAGGCTCCATCGTTAACACAGGCTTCTTTGTAATTGAAATGGACGAGGGAAAAATTAATATAATAAAAACTGAAGGTGTTACGAAATCAAATTTAGATAATGAAGAATAGTCTTACTACTTTTTATATCGTCCGACATGGACAAACAGAAGCAAATCTCAAAAAAATAATTCAAGGACACCTTGACTCCCCTCTTACGAAACTTGGTAAAGACCAGGCGATGCAGACTGCTTTAAAATTAAAAGATGTAAAATTCGATAAAATCTTTTCATCTGACCTTCTTCGTGCAAAAAGAACTGCAGAAATAATTACTCTTGAAAGAAAACTAGCGATTGAAACTACCAAGCTTTTGCGTGAACAATTCCTAGGGTCTTTAGAAGGCACTGATAATCGTAAATTATTTGCGTTATTTGATGAATGGGATTCTTTATCAGAGAAAGTACGTATGAAAGTACGTCCCAGCTCTGACTCGGAAAACGACGAAGAAATAGTAAATAGATTTATAACCTTTATAAGAGAAACTGCTATAACATATCCTGGAAAAAACGTTTTAGTAGTCACGCATGGCGGAATGATATGCGTTTTATTAGTAAAAATTGGCTATACAACATACAGCAATCTCGAGGATATAGATAATGCCGGTTATATAAAACTGTTATCTGACGGAGTAGAATTTACTGTAAAAGAAACACATGGATTAATTCTGAAAAAAGAAAAATAACTTCGTTGTTGAATGTAATTAGTAGAAAGCTCTATAATATCGAAACTATGAACCTCACATCACTTACCATCAGAGAGGCCAAAGAAAAATTAACAAAAAAAGAGATTTCCTCTACAGAGCTTACGAAAGCATACCTTGCTCGTATCGAAAAACATGATAAAAAAATTAATTCTTTCGTTACTGTAACTGCTGACGAAGCGTTAAAGAACGCGAAAGAAGCTGATGAAAGAATCGCACAACATGATGACCTCCCGCTTCTCGGAATTCCCCTCGCCATTAAAGATAACTTCTGTACCAAAAACATCAGAACTACTGCATCTAGTAAGGTATTAGATGATTTCATCCCGCCTTATGATTCTACAGTCGTTAAAAAATTAAAGAATGCCGGAATGGTACTTCTGGGAAAAACTAACATGGACGCTTGGGCACATGGATCATCCACAGAAACATCAGATTATGGAGCTAGCCTAAATCCTTGGGATACAGAAAGACTTCCAGGTGGTTCATCCGGAGGCTCAGCTGCAGCCACAGCTTCAGATTTTGCTACAGCATCCATCGGCTCAGAAACTGCAGGATCCATAAGACAACCAGCTAGCTGGTGCGGTGTGGTAGGTTTAAAACCTACATATGGTAGAGTAAGTCGGTATGGTGTTATCGCTATGGCATCTTCCACAGACAGCCCTGGGCCTATAACTAAAACCGTTGAAGATTCAGCTCTTTTACTTCAATTACTAGCAGGTAATGATCCACATGATGCTACTAGCTCACAAGCGATTGTTCCAGATTACCTTTCAAGCCTGACACATGACATTAAAGGCATGAAAATAGGAATATCTGACGTTTATTTTCCTGAAGAAATGGAACCAGAAGTCAAGAAAAACGTGGAAAATGCTATAAAACATCTTGAAAAACTGGGCTGTGTTATAAAAAGAATTCCTTTATTTGATCCCAAATATGCTATCGCAGTTTATACCATTCTTCAACGATCAGAAGTATCATCAAATCTTGCCAGATTTGACGGGATCAGATATGGGAACGACAGATCTTTCTTCGGCGAAGAGGCAAAAAGACGAATTATGCTTGGTACATATACTCTTTCTGCAGGATATTACGATGCATACTATAAAAAAGCACAACAAGTAAGGACTATCATCGTCTCAGATTTTGAGGAAGCATTCAGAGATGTCGATGTAATTGTAAGCCCTACATGTCCTACAGTGGCCATGAAAGTAGGCGCTACTAAAGATTCAGCTATGTTTGGTGAACTAGCAGATATTTTAGTAGAGCCTTCGTCGATTGCTGGACTTCCAGGTATAAATGTAACTTGCGGCTTTACCGAAAACAACCTTCCTGTCGGTATGCAAATCATGGGACCTCAATTCGCTGAAGAAAGAGTAATTTCATTGGCTAGTGCTTATGAAAGATCAGCGGAATGGAATATGCGAAAACCCAAATTATGAAATATACACCTATAATCGGGCTTGAAGTACATGTGGAGCTGAAAACTAAATCTAAAATGTTTTGTTCTTGTTCTGCTGAATATTTCGGAAAAGAGCCTAATACTCATACATGCCCTGTTTGCTTAGGACTACCAGGCGCACTTCCAGTACCAAATAAAACTGCTATTGAATGGTGTGTAATGATTGGCCTTGCTCTAAACTGTAAAATAAATGAGTTTTCTAAGTTCGACAGAAAGAATTATTTTTACCCGGATTTATCTAAAGGTTATCAAATAAGCCAATACGATCTTCCTTTCTGCGAAAAAGGGTACATAATACTTACAAATGGTAAAAAAATTGGTATTACTAGAGTACACATGGAAGAAGATACAGGAAAACTATTACATGCGGGAGACAATAGCCTAATTGACTTCAACCGATCAGGTGTTCCTTTAGTAGAAATTGTAACAGATCCGGATTTCAATGATGCAATAGAAGTAAAAGAATATCTTCAGAAACTTCAACAAATAGTACGTTATTTGAGCGTATCTAACGCTGACATGGAAAAAGGCGATATGCGTTTAGAGCCAAACATTTCGCTTCGTGAAGAGTCGACGCATACATTACCTAAATATAAAGTTGAAGTTAAAAATATTAATTCATTTAAATTTGTCGAGAAAGCTATTAATTTCGAACTTAAAAGACAGGAAGAGATTTTAGAAAACAGCGAAACACCTACACAAGAAACGCGTGGATGGAATGAGAATAAACAAATTACATTTTCTCAAAGATCTAAAGAAGACGCTTCTGATTACAGATACTTTCCTGAACCTGATATCCCGCCCATCACTTATTCTGAAGAGCAAATTAAAAATATCGAGTCTAAGATGCCAGAATTACCTGATATTAAACAAGCACGCTTTATAAAGCAATATAGCCTTTCGGAATATGATGCTGAAATTTTGACGCGAGAAAAAGTCTTGGCTGATAAATTTGAAGAGGTGGTCAAATCCGAAATTCCTCCTAAACAAATAGCCAATCTAATTATTAATAAAAGAATTGATGCAACAGTTGAGGTGCCGACTTTAGTTGCAAATGTAAAAGCTTTAAGCGCTAAGGTGCAAGTCGATGAAGATAAATTACAAAAAATCATTGAGGAAGTAATATCTGAAAATCAAAAAGCAGTTACAGATTATAAAGCAGGAAAAGAAAATATTATTATGTTTTTAGTCGGCCAAGTAATGAGAAAGTTAGGAGTAAAAGCTGATGCAGCATTAATTAAGCAAAAGCTTGAAGAAATTCTTAAAAAACAGAAAAATTAATCAAATTATTTATCGAACAACGTGTTAAAATAGCAATATGTCCGGGTTTGTTCATCTCCATAACCACACCGAATACTCGCTTCTAGATGGGTTAAGTAAAGTAAAAAAAATGGCAGAACGCGCAAAAGACCTTGGGATGTCAGCTCTTGCTATCACAGATCATGGGAGCATGTATGGAGTAATTAGATTTTACCAGGCATGCAAAAGTATAGGCATAAAACCTATCATCGGGTGTGAAATTTATATAGCCAAAAGATCACTTTATGATAAAGACGCACAACTCGATAAAGATTACAACCATCTCATACTTCTGGTTAAAAACGAAACCGGTTATAAGAATTTACTAAAAATAGTATCTACTTCCTGGCTTGACGGATATTACTATAAACCCAGAACTGACCTGGATCTTTTATCTAAATATCATGAAGGCCTCATATGTTTAAGTGCATGCGTAAATGGGTATGTCGCTGAACCGCTATTGAAAGACGAGGATGAGGTAGCTGAAAAAAGGGCAATTAAACTTTCTGAGATTTTCGGTAAAGATAATTTTTACATTGAATTACAAAAACACATTGACGTTCCGCCTCAAGAAAAAGCGAATAGAAAACTTATAGCACTCTCCAAAAAACTTGGCCTGCCGGTAGTTGCAACAAATGATAACCATTATACAAATGAAGATGATGCTGAAGCACAGGAAGTATTACTGTGCATGCAGACGCAAACTACCTTAGATGATAAAAACCGTAAACTCTCCATGCTAGGGTCCCCGGACTTTTATCTTAAAAACGAAGCTGAAATGGCAAAGCTTTTTGCAGATGTACCAGAAGCTGTAGAAAATACATTAAAAATTGCTGATGCATGTAATTTAGAAATTACTCTTGGTAAATGGATAATGCCGGTATTTGAAGTACCTGAAGGCAAAACTTCGGCAGAACATCTAACAGAACTGGTAAATGAAGGAATTAAAAAAAGATATTCAGATATCACATCAGAAATTAAAATACGGGTGGAATATGAACTTTCTATAATTCTTAAAAAAAAGTATGAAACATATTTTCTAGTTGTTTCAGATTTCGTGATTTGGGCAAAGAAAAACGGTATCGCTGTGGGGCCTGGCCGCGGATCTGCGGCTGGATCTGTGGTGTCTTATGCTTTAGGAATAACAGATGTCGATCCGTTCTTTTTCGCACTTCCATTTGAACGCTTCCTTAATCCGGACCGTCCATCAGCACCTGATATAGATTTAGATTTCGCTGACACAAGACGTGAAGAGGTAATCGCTTATGTCACAAACAAATACGGGAAAGATAAAGTTGCCCAAATTATAACCTTCGGTTCTATGGAAGCAAGAGCTGCTGTGCGTGATGTAGGACGTGTACTTGGATATCCATATGCGATTCCTGACCGCATAGCGAAAATGATTCCTCCTGGTTGGCAGGGACACGCCATGACTGTAGATATGGCACTTGAACAAAACTCTGATTTAAGACAAGCATATAATTCAGAAAGTGACACAAAAAGAATTCTCGATTTAGCTAAACACATGGAAGGTGTGGCACGACACGCCTCTGTTCATGCCGCAGGAGTAGTGATAGCCGATAAGCCACTCACAGAATATGTTCCTCTTCAAAGAGAAACTAATGGTGAAAAAATAGTTACCCAATATGATATGTACACAGTAGGAGAAGACGGGGTAGGGCTTCTTAAGATGGATTTCTTAGGACTTCGCAATTTAACAATCATAGAAGAATCACTAAAATTTATAAAACAAAACCAGGACAAGGATATAGACTTTAAAAACGTTCCTCTGGATGATAAAAAAACATATCAACTATTATCTTTAGGTGAAACAACAGGAATATTCCAGTTAGAATCTGCGGGTATGCGGCGATATGTTAAGGATTTAAAACCTACAACTATCTTTGACCTGCAAGCCATGGTGGCTCTATATAGACCAGGTCCTATGAATATCATCCCGGAATTTATAAAAAGAAAACATAACCCGACACTAATAACATATCCGGATGAACGCCTGGTAGAAATACTGAAACAATCTTACGGTGTTATCACTTTTCAAGATGATGTATTGCTTACTGCGATTACACTTGCCGGTTATTCATGGCTCGATGCTGATAAATTTAGAAAGGCTATGGGTAAAAAAATTCCGGCAGAAATGAAAAAACAAGAAGAAATGTTTCTGGAAGGATGTATAAAAAATGGTTTAACGAAACAAAAAGCGCTTAATATATTTCAACTCATAGCCCCGTTTGCGGGTTATGGATTTAATAAAGCCCATGCAGCATGTTATGCCACAATTGCTTTTAGAACAGCTTATCTTAAAGCCCATTTTCCCGTAGAGTTTATGACTGCGCTTTTAACTGCTGAATCCAGAGGCGCAACTGGTCCTGTAAAAAACGAAAAAATTTCCCAAGCTATAGCTGAATGCAAAAGGCTTAATGTACCGGTTCTTAGACCGGATATAAATAAATCATTATCGGATTTCTCAATTGAAGAAAACTCTAAAGTCCGATTCGGACTATCAGCCATTAAGAACGTAGGGTCAGCTGCCATAGAATCCATACTTAATGCCAGGAAAAATAATAACTTTACTGATCTCTTCGACTTTTGTTCCAAAGTAGATTTATCTAAAGTTAATAAAAAAACTATGGAAAGCTTAATTAAAGCAGGAGCTATGGATAATTTTGGTAACAGAGCCTCCTTACTTATCGCTATGCCTGAGGTTATACTTAAATGCCACCAAATTAAAAAGCAGAAATCAGAAGGACAGTCCCAACTTTTTGATGATGACACAGATTCTCAAAACACTCATGAATTTAAGGTAACGGATATTGAAGATTTTACTTTAAATGAGAAACTGATGTTTGAAAAAGAATTTTTAGGATTTTATCTCACCTCTCATCCGCAAGCAGATACATTGACATACGTCAAATCAATAGTCTCACATCAAATCGAACTGTTAGAAATAGAAAAAGAAGGAACTTTAGTAAAGGTCGGAGGTATTATCGAAACAGCAAGAAAGATTTTCACTAAAAAAACTAATGCACAAATGGCATTTATATCTATCGGGGATGAAAAAGGTATAACTATAGAATGCGTAGTATTCCCGCGTGTATTTGAACAATATAAAGATTTATTAGTTAACGATTACGTAGTATTAATAGAAGGAAGACTGGATATGAAAGATGAACGCCCGATAATAATAGCTGACAAGATTTATTCTGCGAAAAATCTAAGGGTATGAAAACTTTATACTCTTGACTTCCTTATCTATCACAATTAAAATTATATGGCTATGGCAGCCTTCGCGCCAGATGTGATTTTCAATCTTGGCCCGCTACCAGTAACCAATACATTAATTCACACCCTAATCGTAGACGGGATACTTATCTGCATAGCTTTATACCTCTCAAAAAATATAAAGTTAATTCCGAAGGGCCTACAGTCAATTATCGAACCCATGATGGATTGGTTTTACTCACTTTCTGAAAACACAGCACCTACGAAAAAAGCTTTAAAAGCGATTTTTCCATACGTAGCTACGTTTTTTCTCTTCATATTTGTTTGTAACATCTCTAGCTTGCTACCCGGCGTTGGAACAATAGGTTTTCATCCTGAAGAGTCAACTGTGGTTCATGAGGTCAATGCATCATCAATCGCTGAAGACACGCATGTCTCAGAAGAAACTGAAACCCATTCAGAGTTTATACCGCTTATTCGCGGAGCTACAAGCGACATTAACGTTACATTAGCATTATCTGTTATTTCAGTCGTCGCAACTCATATCCTAAGTATCCAACTTACAGGACTTAAGGATTATATGTCCAGATGGTTTTCATTTAATCCTATAAATTTATATGTAGGGTTTTTGGAGCTGATAGCTGAATTCACGAAGATAATCTCTCTTTCATTCAGGCTATTTGGTAATATCTTTGCAGGCGAAGTAGCGCTGCACACCATTTCGTCACTATTCGCATTCCTTGCGCCTATTCCCTTTCTTTTGCTAGAATCTATAGTTAGTATAGTTCAGGCATTAGTGTTTTCTATTTTAACACTTGTGTTTATGTCAGTACTCACTAAACCACATCATAATGCAGCACATGAAACTACACATCCTGGACCTACAGGACATGAGGAGGTGATAGTAACATGAATTTTACACTTACAGGGGGGGCTGTTATCGCAGTCGGCGGCATAGCACCAGCTGTTGCGATCATGTACATAGGCGGCAAAGCCATGGAAGCTATAGGACGCAATCCTGATTCTGCAGGAAAAATCTTACCACCGATGTTGCTCTCCTTAGCGTTCGCCGAAGCTATAGCTATTTATGCGCTTATTTTGGCATTCACAGGCTAAAATCTCGAAAATAGTATCAATGAGAGCAAAAACAATAAAGACGACAATGACATTAGATATCTTAAAGTATGATAGGTGATGTTCTTGATCGAGTATTAATTTTATAAATTATGGAAGTTTTAGAAAATTTTGGTTTCGAACCAATATTATTTATCGCCCAAATTGTAAATTTTTTGATCATATTTATTGTGATGAAAAAATTTCTTTATAAGCCATTACTTAAAGTCATGGAAGAACGGAAGAAAAAAATAGAGGAGGGCTTAAAAGACGCAGAAGAATCAAATCGACTACTGAAAGAAACTATCGACAAAGAACAAGAAATTTTAAAGAATGCGCACATCGAAGCGAAAAAACTTCTTGAAGAGGCGAAAACTAAACATGACGCGCTACTTTTAAAAACCGAAGCGGATACTAAAGCAAAAGTTGAAAAAATGATTTCTGATGCCAGAATCCAAATAAATACAGAATCGATACAGGCTTCCAAAAACCTATCGCAAAAAGTAAGTAAACTCGCAGCAAAAATGCTGGAAGAATCATTAGTCGGATTTTTTAAACCCGAGGATCAAGATGTTGTAATTAGAAATGCCTTAAAAAAATTAAAGGAAAAGGCGGATTAATTAAATGGTAAAAAATGACATTAAAGAAATTTTAAAAAACAGCGTGACAAATGGTAGAATAGATGAAAAGAAAACGAAAAAAGTTGCAAATACCCTTGACCGTAGATCATTGAAACAGTACGTTAAGATTTTAAGAAATTTCGAAAAATCGAAAAAGGTAACTATTGACGTTCCCGCAACATATAAAGACGAGTATACTAACGAACTGGCTGAACTATTCCCTAATAAAACTATAATAATTAGAAAAGACCCATCGCTTATCTTAGGCATTAAGATAACCAGCGGAGATGATGTATTAGAATTAAACTTAAAAAACGAGTTTGAAAAGCTATTGGAACACATTTCAAATGATGAATTAGAACCGAATACATCAAATAATATTTCAGAAAGCCGCATTATAGCTAATCTTGAAGATAGCATTTCTTCTTATTCTTCAAAGCCGGATTATAAGTTTGAGAACATAGGAAGAGTTGAAAAAAATAATGATGGAGTAGTCACAGCCAGCGGGTTATCTAAGGTAACAATGGGAGAATTGGTTATTTTCGAATCATCGGATTCAAATGAGAAAACTACAGGTTTTGTTCTAAATTTATCAGAAGACACAGTTTCTATAATTTTACTTGGGACAGATAATTCTATAAAAGAAGGTGACATTATAAAAAGAACTAACTCCTTACTTAGTATTCCGGTACACGATGATTTGATCGGACGCGTGGTGGATCCATTGGGTAGTCCACTAGATGGAAAGCCCAAGATCAAAAGTAAAGTTAATATGCCTCTCGAAAGAATCGCGGCAGGAGTTATCGATAGAGAGCCTGTTGATACACCACTGAAAACAGGAATTAAAGCTATCGACTCTATGATCCCGGTAGGCCGCGGACAACGTGAACTCATAATAGGCGATCGAGGCTTGGGTAAAACAGCAATTGCAATTGACACAATAATTAACCAGAAAAACAACAACTACTCTAGCAATAATGCAAAAAGGCCAACGACTCGACTCGCGACGAAGCGGGCCAACGACTCGACTCGCGACGAAGCGGGCCAACGACCTATCATATGCATATATGTAGCAATCGGCCAAAAACAAAGCTCTGTAGCACAGACAATCGAAATTTTGAAAGAAAATGAAGCGATAGATTACACTATTATCGTAGCAGCACCCGCAAACTCTCCTGCAGCACTGCAATATTTAGCTCCATATGCAGGTAGTGCAATAGCAGAGTATTTTATGGAAAAAGGTCAGGATGTTTTAATTGTATATGACGATCTTACGAAACATGCATGGGCTTATAGGCAGTTATCCCTCGTACTTCAGAGGCCTGCCGGACGTGAAGCATACCCTGGTGACATTTTTTATCTTCACAGTCGGCTTTTGGAGCGTGCAGTAAAGCTAAACAAGAAAAATGGCGGAGGCTCTATAACTGCACTTCCTATCATCGAAACACAAGCAAGTGACATGTCTGCATATATTCCGACAAATGTGATTTCTATAACAGACGGTCAAATTTATTTAGAACAAAGCCTGTTTAATATCGGCATACGTCCCGCTATAAATCCAGGAAACTCTGTATCCCGTGTCGGCGGAGCAGCCCAAACCAAAGCTATTAAATCTGTAGCCGGAAAATTACGTCTTGAACTGGCACAGTATAACTCCCTGGCAGCATTCGCACAATTTGGAAGCGAACTGGATGAATCAACTCTTAAGCAGCTGGAAAGAGGTAAACGGATCGTTGAAATCCTCAAACAATCCCAATACAAACCTTTATCAGAGGCTCTTGAGATAATAAGCCTTTGGTCTGCCACAGGTGGCTTGCTGGATGATATTCAGGTTGAAAATGTACAAGAATTTGAAACACAGCTTCATGATTATGTCAGTATGCACAACAAACAACTCCTTAGAGACCTGGAAAGCGGAGATAAATTATCAGAAAAAGTCACAAATGAGCTAAAAGATGTGGTTGAACAATTCAAAAAAGGTTTTAAAAGTACTTATTAATTAGCTTTTAGTAGTCAGTCTACAATGTATTAACCTAACTGATTATGTCAAACATATTAACATTAACAAGAAGAATTAAAGCAGCACAAAATGTGTCTAAAACCACGAAAGCTTTACAGATGATATCAGCTTCTAAAATGAAGCGTGCTCAACAAGCAGTGCATAGGACGCGTCCATATGTTCAAAAATTGAATGAGATTTCAAGTCTAATACGCCAAGGCTCTACGGGAAATTTCAATCATCCTTATCTTTCTTCGAAAAACACCTCAGGAAAAACACTCCTGCTGGTTATATCGCCTGATAAAGGTCTTTGCGGAAGTTTAGTTACTAACTTACTTCGAGAATTCTTAAATTTTAGGAAAACGGAGGAGAAAGATACTTCATATGTCGTGGTTGGGAAAAAAATGGAAGGAAGAATTATTAAACTAAGTCGGGAAATAATAGCATCCTTTGCTTTTGGAGGGGTATTGCCTGAATTCCATATGATTTATCCTTTGATGAAAATTATAGATGATTATTATGGAAAAAATAAGGTAGACAGCGTAAAAATATTAATGACAGAATATAAAGGTGTCTTTACGCAAACACCGAAAGTTCAAACAATTCTCCCAATCGTACTCCCGGAGACTATCAACGAAACATCTGCTTATTTTACGTCTTATGAACCAAATAAAGAAAAGATCCTCAACTCAATTCTGAAGCACTATCTTGAAATGTCTTTGTATCTTTCACTACTTGAGTGCTTTGTGTCAGAACAAGCTGCCAGGATGATATCCATGCAAAACGCTACAAACAATGCCAGAGACATAATTGATGTACTACAATTGGAATATAATAAAACCAGACAGAGTAAAATTACAAATGAGATTCTGGATATGGGAAGTGGAGCTACCTTCTCAACTCTTGAACAATAACCTATGACTGATATAAATAATAAAAATATAGGAGTAATTACAGGAATTGCCGGTCCTGTAGTTAATGTATATTTTGAAAAAGAACTTCCAGGTATTTTTGAAGCTCTTGAAATTGAGACATCTCACGGAAAAGTGTTAACTATGGAAGTCCAGTTTCTTACAGGTGACCATGAAGTAAAAGCAATAGCGTTCGGATCTACAGACGGATTAAGTCGCGGAATGAAAGTAATTAAAACCGGAGCCCCTATTAGCGTACCAGTGGGCGAAAAAACTTTAGGTAGAATCTTTGATGTCTTAGGTAATACTATTGATGGAAAAAATTTTGATAATAAGGGCACCAGATTGGAACCTATACATAAGTCACCGCCATTACTTACAGAACAAGAAACTAAACCTCAGATGCTTGAGACAGGCATGAAAGTTATCGACTTAATAGCTCCTTTCGCAAAAGGAGGAAAAACAGCAGCATTTGGAGGCGCAGGAGTCGGAAAAACAGTTATAGTTAAAGAACTTATTCGAAATATTGCTATGGTACATAAAGGACACTCCGTATTTGCAGGAGTCGGTGAGCGTACGCGTGAAGGCACTGACTTATGGCTTGAAATGATTGAAGCAAATGTTATGGATAAAACAGTCATGGTATATGGACAGATGAATGAACCACCGGGTAACAGACTCAGAGTAGCACTTACAGCATTAACTATGGCTGAATATTTTCGGGATATTAAAAAAGAGGATGTATTACTTTTTATAGATAACGTTTTTCGCTTCGCTCAAGCAGGAAGCGAAGTATCAGCGTTACTCGGCAGAATGCCATCAGCGGTTGGGTACCAACCCACCTTAGCATCGGAAATTGGTGCACTTCAAGAAAGAATTACATCTACTATTCATGGTTCAATTACATCAGTCCAAGCAGTATACGTACCGGCTGATGACTATACAGATCCCGCACCAGCTACTATATTTGCCCACTTAGACTCTACTATTACACTTGAAAGGTCTTTAGCTGAACAAGGTTTATACCCTGCTGTCGATCCTTTAACTTCATCTTCTAGAATTTTAGATCCTAACATAGTAGGCGAAGAGCACTATAATGTAGCGCGCGGCGTACAAAAAGTTCTCCAGCGTTATAAAGATCTTCAGGATATAATAGCAATATTAGGGGTGGATGAGTTATCAGATGAAGATAAATTGGTCGTCGCACGCGCACGCAAGATCCAACGCTTCTTAACTCAACCCATGTTCGTTGCTGAAGCATTCACAGGACAAGCTGGTAAATATGTGAAAGTATCAGATACCGTAAAGGGGTTTAAAGAATTGTTAGATGGAAAATATGATCACTTACCAGAACAAGCATTTTATATGATAGGCGCCATCGATGAGGCTTCGGAAAAGGGTTAAATCTTAACCTGTAAGCTTATCACTTATCACTTTTTTACTATGTTTTTAGAAATTATTACACCTGAAAATACAGTATTAAAGGATGATGTAGATGAGATACAAGTGCCAACTATGGATGGTCAAATAGGAATCCTTCCCCATCATGTTAATTTAGTAACTACACTTACATCCGGAGAAATAATAATTAAAAGGGAAAGAAAAGAGAGAGTAATAGCTGTAACAGGAGGTTTTTTACAGGTACACAATAATAATATTTCGATACTGGCAGATTACGCTACTTCTGCTGACGACATAGACGTAAATCAAGCAATTGAGGCTCAAAAACGCGCAGAAGAAATATTAAAAAAAGGACGCGAGGATGTTAGTGAACGCGACTTCGCAATCGCTGAGGCAGAACTCCGCAAATCCATACTACAAATAAATGTAGGAAAAAGAAGAAAAAGAAATATATAAAACCCGGAAGGTTATTTACTCTGCAGACCATCTGGCAAAAATTCCAGTTGATAAATACCTCTCTACTCCCTTTTGTTTAATTAATAATTCCCCTGATTCTATGGTTCCTAAAAAATTTAAGTCAGATAATAAGTTTTCAAGCATTATACTAGACGCACTTATAGCATAAGCATTTATGAGTATAAATGAAGGCGTTGGTGATAACACCTGAGCACATAACTCAAGTAATCTCGGGAAATCATCATAAAAATCCCACCTTTCACCAGTAGGCCCGTGACCATAAATAGGCGGATCCATAATTATTCCATCATATTTCACTCCTCTTTTAGCCTCCCGTTGAACAAATTTAATCGCGTCATCTAGGATCCAACGTACAGGCTTATCAGTAAGCCCCGAAACTGCTTGATTTTCCCTCGCCCAGCTAATTGTGGGCCTTGAAGCATCTACATGGGTTACTCTTGCCCCTGCCGAAGCACAGATTAAAGTAGCAGCCCCAGTATAAGCAAAGAGATTCAAAACATTTAATTGCATGTTTCCATTCTTACTTCTTGAATCCTGTTTCCTAATTATTTCTTCTATCCATTCCCAATGGGCTGATTGCTCAGGGAAAACCCCGGTATGCTTAAAAGGAGTCAATTTAGCCCAAAGCTTAATATCTTTAAATGTCATCAACCATTTATCCGGTAAATTACTTTTTCTAATCCACTCCCCCTTATCCTTTCCCGTGAGCAAATCGTATGCAGCATCAACTCTCCCCCATTCTTTATGATCTAACCCAGGCTTCCAAATACATTGAGGGTCTGGACGAGATAAAAGGCATTTACCAAATCTCTCAAGCCTTTTTCCACTTCCCGAATCAAGGAGTTCGTATTCATTCCAATCTGAACTTAAAATAATCATAGTCAAGAACCATTATACTATTTACCATTAACTATTTACCATTAACCCGGATTAAATCTGGGTTTACCACCTCAATTTGCCTTAATTCTCAAAATCTCATAAAATAAGCATGTGAATGCCCACATAGCTCAATTGGTAGAGCAGCGGTATCGTAAACCGCAGGTTATCAGTTCAAGTCTGATTGTGGGCTCCATGTAAAATGTAGAGTCTCCGCCAGAAGCGGATTCGCCTAGGGTGGACAAGTCTCAACCTCGGCTCAAAATATTATTACTTGCTTAATACAAATATGGAAGATCTTAAAAGCTCACCACAAAAAGACGAAATAAATAACATAACTGATTTTGTTAAAATTAGAAAAATAGATGAAACTGTCGAAACCGATATGAAACAAGGATCTCACTTAAGACGCAGCCTAGAAAACCGTTCTAAAAAAACGTTAATACTTACAGGCTTGGGATTAACTGCGATTATTATACTGCTGATTCTTTTTGGACAATCGCTTTTAGTCAATTTCAGCGTCTTATTAGGGGATGCTAAAAACGGAGAAAATTCTGTTACTCAACCGATAGATAAGACCGATGTTAATTATATACCAGCACCGATTTTAAATCCTCTTTCGGAAGCTACAAATAGTGCCGAAATTACCGTCAGAGGCAGTATCTCATCTGATACAGATGCTGAAATAAGACTATACTTAAATGACGAATTGGTAGATGTTTCTAAAATCGAAAACAATAATACATTTATATTCGATGGCATTGAGCTCATTGAGGGAAAAAATGAAATTAAAGCGCTTTCGAAAATTGATGAGAATATGAGTGACAATTCAAACATTATCACAATAAGTTACTTAAAAGAACCGCCTTCTTTAGATGTTGAATACCCGAAAGATAATGCTGAATTTTCAGGTGAAAATAGCACATTGCAAGTAAAAGGGAAAACAGATAAAGATAGCAATGTTAAGGTTAATGAATTTATAGCAATTACTAAGAATGACGGTAGCTTTACATATAACTTCAAAATGCAAAATGGTGAAAATAAATTAATTATTCAAGCTATAGATAAAGCTGGAAATACAACAGGAAAAGAAATTAAAGTGACATATTCACCTTAAGCGAATATGTCATCCTGAACGCGCTTGCCCTGAGCTTGTCGAATGGGTCGAAGGATCCCTTTGAAACTAGAATAAGTTATTCTTTAGTACGTACTGATTCTCCCAATCCAAGTATAGTCCACATCCAAAGCATAATAGCAGGATAGAAAAGTGAATTTATGAATAACGAATTAACGAACAAGCCTATCACTGAGGAAATAATAACCACAGAAAAAATTTTATCATTTAAGTAATCTCTACTTTTTTTATAAATATTAAAGTTTCTCTTTAAAATAACAAACCATAAATATAAATAGGTAAAAATACCTAATATACCAGTTGTCGCAAACACGAAAAGAAAACTATTGTCTGTTCCTGCCCCAGAATGCGTAACTTCCCAGTTTTTTTCATCTGTAAATCCGTATTTTTTCTGGATATATCTATAAGAATTAAAGCCGACACCGAATACAGGATTATCGTTTATTATTATAATTGCCTGTTGTAAGGATTTTGAGCGTGCACTGATGGAAGCAGTTCGCCAGAGCTCTACTCCGGCACTGCCTAAATTTTTGGGTATTAAAACTATCCCGATTGTTAATAGGCTAAACGATAACAAGATTAAGCGCTTTTTATTCAACATCCAAAGACTTATAAAAATACCGGAAGTAAACATTAAATACCCGGATCTTGAATAAGTCAGTAGAAGAGATATAAAACTTAAACTAAATATTACTAATAATAATTTCTTATACTTATGTGACAAAAAGTTATTAGTTAAAATAATCGGTACAAGTAAAAATATAAATAAGTTCAGTTGGGTTGCAGCGAAATTAGGATCTAAAAATGTAGAAAATAGACGATATAAGTGATCATCCCATCCTAAATAATATAAGTTTCGAAGATTCGGATAGAATGAATACTGGATCAGGCCTAAAATAATAAATAATAACTGAGAAAGAATTAATATTTTTATTATATTTTTTTTAACATTTAAATTCAAAGAACCTACAATTAGAAATACGAAACCATATATTATCCACCTCAATAAATAAAACATTGAGTATATTAGCTCAAAAGTTTGCAGATTTATGAAATTAAATAACCAAGATACTAAACAAACAAAAATAAAGAGACCAATAGGCAAAGTTAGATAAGTTTTAAATACTCTATATTTTTTGTTATAAATTATTTTTATTGACCAAACTAATAATATGAATATCAATAATAGATCGGAGAGATAAACCACTACACCTGATCCTAAATCTATCCTCCCCAACTGTCCTAAATAAATTATAAAAATTAATAAGTAAAATAAATATTTTATTATCATAAATGTTTTCTAATTAGATTAATTACCTCTCCTCTATAAAAAAATAAAAGAGTGATAATAGACAAGGGAATAATAATCTTCGGACGATATGAGACAGACGGCAAAAGTACAATATTACAAAAACCCAATAAAACCAGAACATTAAACTTTTTAAAATTTATGAAAAATAAAAAGATAGCAAGCATTAACGGAATAAATGCAGGATAAGAATACCGCATGCTGGAAACGATTATATTATATTCATAACTTGTAGGTAAAAATAAAAAAATAATTAAGTTACAAATACCTATGACAGTCAGGAGCTTAAATCTCCCACCTGCTATAATTTTTTTACGCAAAAAAAATAAGTAATATACAAATGTAATAATCATTAAGAAGAACCAAACACCATATTCAGCAGTTACTGCATTGATGAATAAAAGAAATCTAGAAACAATGGCTTCCCAAACTACTATATTAAATATGCTCCAGCTAGGCATACCTTTAAAAAATAGGATTGACTGGGGATAAATAGGATTCCCTGTTATGAATATATTTCTTAAATACCAACTCACTCCTAAAATAGATAAAGGTATAAAAAATAATACGACATTTACTAAAGATAAATATTTTCTTATCTTATTAAAATATATAATTAACAATACTACTATAAATAAAGGTCCCGAATACTTTGTGCCTATAGTTAACCCAAATGCAATACCAAGCATTATAAATTGCCTTCTTCTACCGGTAAAAGTGTGCAGAATCACAAGTGATAAAACAAAAAAAATTCCCAACCATATATCAATAATTTGAGAATTAAGCCAGCGTATAATTCCATGCACACAAGAAACGAATACGCTATATATTATGCTTGTATCAAAATCTAACCCAAAAGTTCTTCCTAGTTTTATTAAAGCTACAAACAGCAATATCCAAGCAATTATATTAAAAATGTTTACAGGTAGATTTAAAAGCAAAAGAACTGAAAGTATTACCTCACCGTTACCCGGATAGAATCCTAAATAAAAAACAGGATCAAATATTTTCAAAGTTAATACTGACTGAGCAATCGGTATATGATAAGCTAAGCTATCACCTTCCAGAGGCATAGTAGTGATTCCTTCGTATAAATGAGACATAAAAAGTGACATAAATAAAGCAAAAAGTAATATAGATACTGTTTTGACATTTAACTTGTTCATAGAAATCAATAAGAATAATACTTTTTATTCTTAGTATAAAGAAAGACTTTACTCACCGAATTAACATATAAGAGATCCCAAGCTTTAAACCGCTTTGGTAAATTAGCATTTTGAGTAGCTATATAATTAAATTTATCACCTTTTTTTACCCAAGATGAATCTATAAATGGAAAGTTAACGTAATATAAATTATGAAATCCATATAATAATACCTTATCTGAATCAGTAATATTCCTACTGAAGTATCCATCTATATCATAAAAATCACCATATGAAAAATTAAGCTTATTTACCAAAAACGATTGTTTATTTTGAAGACCTACAAGAACAGGAACATATTTACTATTTGCCAAAGCTCTATATGTAATTGAGATACATGAAATAAGTATTATACATACTAATAATAATGACTTTAACGTCTTTTTATTTACCGACAATCTTATCACTTCACCTATTAAGATGCTAAAAGCCGGTAAATATGGCATTATGAATCTCCCCCCGCCGGTTCTGGGTGTAAAATACCAAATTATTAATGCGATTACTGAGTAAATAGTGATCCACTTTATCTCAGACCTGAATTTATTGAAGTAATATATGACCAATGGAATACTTACCAGATATACAGGAGATATGGGATCTTGAGCAAAAAGCAAAATCTCTAGTACATCACGAAAAAATCGAATAGGAGAAAGAATGTCGGAAGCAATATCTACCTTGTAACCGTTAAAAATTGGATGAATAGGATTACCTGTAGTTATCAGCGAAAAAATAAGCCATGGAGATATAGATATAGAAATCGACACGAAAAAAATTAATAGTTCCGATAATACAATTTTTAAACTATTCTTAATAATCAATTTTTTAAATATAATTAGCAAAGAAAAAATAAGAATCGTACCGATGGCCAATAATTTAACTGCTATAGCAAAACCTACCATAACACCGAGCACGATCAGCCAATTTTTTCTATTAGTTTTTGACCATATCATGAATGCCCATAGTGCCATAATTTCATAGAATGTGCGAGTAAGATCTATATAAGCCGTAATAGACTCCCAAGCAACTACCAGATTAGAATAAAAAATTAATGAAATTATTATAGAAAAAATATTTGAAAAATATTTTTTGGAAAATAAAAATAATGCAAATACACATAATATCCCAAAAGTAAAATGTACTATTTTTGCTACCATTTCTCCATGGACCGCTATTGAAACGATATAGAACATTTCTGTTAATTTAGGCATTGCAGAATAATACAGTAATCCGCCGGGGATATAAAAAATTTTGTGTTGGTTTAAATATATTTTAGGTAGAGTAAGATGATACCATAGTGCATCAAACGCTAATTCAGGTCCTAAAGCTCCGACTAAATTTATCAGAGCTTGTAGAAGTAATAGACTTAAAATAAAAACAAAAAGTTTATTGTCTCTAAGGAATAGCCATAAGTTTTTTTGGGTAAATTTATAATTGACAAATATAAGTTTAATTTTATCTTTAAATATATATATAATTATTACTATGTATATTAAGGTAGTTAAAACTAGTAAATTCTTATATAGCAAACCCGATAACCCTAAAAAGAAAATAATGTATGAGTATATTCCTAGAGTTATTGCTATAAAAAACATAAACCTCCTCTACAAAATAAGTGATTTATGTAAAATAGAATAATTATAATAGTCCAGCCTAAAAGTAATAAAAGTGTTAATATTTTTTTATTCATAGAAATTCCAAATATATTTGTTTAATACAATATCCAGAATTTATTTACATTTATTAACCACAACGGAGATATAGACTAATTGACAGAAGTCATAAGCTAAGCTTTCTTTTCTTCCCATAATTTCCATAGCTTACCTCTTGATAAAAAAGAATGTAAACTCATTATTAAAGCACTTATTAATCCACGAGTACCATCCAACACTCCTAACTTTAGAAAGTAATTTGAAATAAATTTTCCGAGTGTAAATAAAACAATGTGCAATATGTTGGTTTTCTTATTTGCATGAAAAAGTTCCTTAGCTCTAAGATCTGTATAATAATTAATTTCTTCTAAAAATAATTTAATACTTTGGTGTGGAAAATGAATTAATGGACTTTTAAGTTGTCTTGTTTTGCCTTTAATATCCCAAACTTCATGCACACGACCAATCCATTCGCCTGTATTTTTTCTTGCTAATCGTAATATATTATTATTGTATGATTCTCCGAAATTTAACATCTTTCCCCAAATAAAATCGTTTCTCTTTACAAAAAAACCCGAGATATTCTCTAATGAACTGTTAATATTTCCTACTATTTCGTATTGAAGAGAATCGGTTACCACTTCATCAGCATCTATAAACAAAACCCAATTACCTTTAGCTTTCGATATTCCATAATTCCTTTGAGCAGCAAAATCCTCGTTTAGTTCTCTTTTATATATTTTAATTTTTTTTTCATTAAAACGTTCGATAATCTCCAGTGTTTTATCTTCTGAAAAATCATCTATCACTATTATTTCATGACACCAAATCAAGGAATTTATACAGTTTTCGATATTTTTTTCTTCATTTTTTGTAAGTACTACTGCTGATATCATAGATTATTGGATTTTTACTACCGAGACGTCATTCATTTTTTCAAAAATAGCTGTATTGGTGTATAGATTATTTTTATCTTCCTCGATGATAACGTACTTAATTTTACCATTCTTAGAAATAGGTGATCCATGATACATAAAAAGATATATATAATTTTGAGCGTAATCGTCCTCAAAAGAGTCATATGGACCTACGCGTTTTAATGAAAATTTGTTTCTTTTCGCATCTTTTAATATAAACTTAATAACAGACTCTTGTTGTCGAAATGGTACGTAGTAAGGCATTCGATTGATTTTATCTTCAGGTATATAAAACCAATTAATCGAAAAATAGTAGTTAAGATTAACTATAGTGAATATTACCAGCGGCAATGAGACTAAAAATTTCCCATTTTTTTTATTCCACGCTTCCGCAATAAAAAACGAAACAATTATAATAGGGGCAGATAGAACCGGAACGAAATAATGAATCGGAGGAGATCCATGAATAAAAACAGCTATATATCCCCATAAAAACCATAATAAAATAAAGATCAGAGAAAACGGAAATTTCTTTTTTTTATTTCTTATATTAAGCACCTGCCAAGTAACTAATATACACAAAACAATTAAAGCTAACATACTAAGCCCTGATTCATCACTCACAACAAAACTTTTCGTTAAAAATTCATATAAAGATGATACGTTTTCTTCAATTACTGCTTTTGAAACAGTATTTTTAGGATATAACCCTACGAATCCGGCGATTCGGTATGGTATCCATAACACAACATTTCTTGTCATAGATAAACCTTTTGAAAGATCATAAATAATGAATGGCAGCATTGACACTAAGAATCCTGCTACTATCTTTATCAAGTCAATTTTATTTATATGAATTCTTTTTAAGACGATTACTGATACTGCAAATGGAATTAGCATTATAGGCGTGAAATGAAAGCTGAACATACAACCGAAAGTCAACCCAAGCCAAAAGATATATCTTTTATCATTTTTCGAAAGCTGATATAAAAAAAATAAAAACGGGTAGACTAAAAGGCTAACTATAGAAAAAAACCGGCCGGCACGAGAAAACTCTAAAAATAACGGCGAGACCGCAATCAGAAAAGAGGAAATTATAGCTACTCTACTATTTACTATCCACCGAACTACTAAAAAATTTGCAACGATTATTAAAACTGAAACGAAAGCTCCAAAGTACGCATGACTCAAAGGATTAAACCCACTTATAATTAATAAAGGACCATAAACCCAGTAATATATAGGGCCGAAATATAACCACGGATGAGATGTGGGAGGACCGAGAAGCGGAATTCTTCCACTTAAATAATAGTTTTTAATTTCGAGAAGATTGTGGCCTATTTCACCTGTAAAAGGAAAATTCGCTTCAACTCTATAAAACCTTAAAAAAACTCCGATAATGAGTATTAATAATATTAAATAATATTTTTTGAATATATCTTTCATGAATTAACTAGACCATTACCTTTTTCAAAAAATAAATTACGAAAGGAATTGAGAACACAGTTCCTGCTAGAGCTGAAAATCCCGCGCCATTTAATCCCCATTTATTTATGAATGGAATAATTGTAATAGAGAGTACGATAAGATTTACCGCTGTAATTTTAGTGATGATATCTTGTCTATGTAAGCTATAAAAAAGACCTATGGTAGTACGTGTTATCGCACGAATAGTCCCATAGATGGCCAGTATCTGAAGGACTGGGGCAATTGAAAGCCATTTATCGCCTAAGATGATATTTATAAACTCGATAGGAAAAATAAAAAGCAGTAATCCTATGGGAAGAACCAATAACCACACCAAGGTTAATGTTCGCAAATATGCCCTCATCAACCTTTTTTTATCATCAGCGATCTTTACATAAATCGGGAAGGTGGTTTGGTTAAATACGTCGGAAATCTCTGTGATAGGTATCAAAGAAATACTATATGCTCTCATATATAAACCCAATGACGCTGTGCCAATTAGCCTACCTATTACTATGTTATCCAGGTTAAGATAAAGGTAGTCGAATATACCTGATGCAGTCAACCACTTTCCCCGACTTAAAACTTTTAAAAATATTTTTTGCTCAAATGATACTCTCGGTCTAGGCTTAGCTAACAGAAACGAGATGATTACCTCGAAACTGGCTCCAGCTATTAATCCCCAAACTAGTCCATCCGGGCTTTGTCTATACCAAACAATTAAAATAGCTGTGAATGCTTCAACAATTGTGATTCCGGACCTGTAATAAAATTGTCTTTCATAATTTAGATTTTTTAGAAATTTTACAACTGAAGGATTGATAAAACCTCTTATAGCAGGTACCAAAGATATCAAGATCAAGATAGGATATGATGATGGGGAATTAAAAAACGAAGAAATTAAGCCTGCAGTTAAGAAAATAAGCGCACTTATGCAAAACCCTCTTATTATAGACACCACCCAAGCAGTACTTATATACTCATCGATTTCATCCTTTTCCTGAATTAAAAAAACATTTATCCCGGTTTCAGTGAATATCTCAACTAGTGCTAAAACCAAAATTGCTATGTCCGCTGTTCCGAACTGGGCAGGGCTTAAAATTCTCGCAATAAGCGCCAGTTTCAAATATGAAAAAAAGCGGAATAATATCCTAAATGCACCTAACCATGAAATTCCTTTAAAGGCTTCTCTCGTATAACCCATATTATTTAAAAAAAGTTTTCAGATATGCCGATAATCCTATTATACTACCTAATAGCACAGCTATATCTGATGTAAATTGTAATAATGGGAGATAGTAAAAAGCTCGCAAGTCTTTTACGTATTTATAGTTTTTAGCTATAGACCACGATATGTACAGCAAAAGTAGAAAGCAGAAAGTAGAAAGCAGAAAGTAGGATTTGAATATAAGAAAAAGAGTAACTAGCGTTATAAAGATAAAGTAGCGGATGAATAGCAATATAACTTTCGGCCTCACTATACCCGCTTCGATATCTCCATAAGAAAATCTGTAAAACATTATGAAAGCTTCTTTTAGGTTTTTCCTAGGTAACCATCCTACAATTGCCTTTCTTTGAAAATATATCTTAGCATCAACTTTTTTTAACCTTCTCGCAAACTCATAATCTTCATTATGTGAAAACTTTTCATTAAATCCTCCTACTTTTTCCCAAATGCTTTTTCGAAACGCCATAGACCGGCTGGCGGGTAAGAAATTATCAGGGTTAATTTTATCCTCCATTACTAATGTGTATGGGATTAAGGATTTTTGGAAAATGTCTTCCCATATACCCTTATAATACCCAGCCACGACATCAACCTTTGTATCCCTAAATGGTTCGCTAATCTGTTCCACCCATCTAGTGTCTAAAATACTTCCAGCGTCAGCACATAAAATAATATCGCATTTAGATAGCCTTATGGCTTCATTTCTCCCGACTGCCCTATTACCTCTCTTTATACTGAGCTTAAGCCCTATTCCCTTCTTTTTGAAATTTGACATTTGATATTTGATATTTAAAATCGTATTATCACCACTTCCCCCATCAACTATTATGACCTCATTCGGTAATATGGTTTGGTCAAGTAGTGAATTTAGGAGTAAGTCGATAGTCTTCTCTTCGTTAAAGATCGTGGTTATAAAAGTTAATTTCATGTTTTATAGCTTCTGTTTATTCCAAAGATTAAGATATATATCTGTGAGATTTTCCCATGTTTGTAGCTTCACCCAATTATATCCATCTAATAATTTTCTATTGTTTGGGTTATTTATTATATGATCAATTTTATTGAACATATCAATTTCAGTGTTCACTATATTTATCCATTTAGAAAATGGCGTTTCTTTCAAATAATCTTCTTTCAGTAAATTATCATATACAGCTATTACTGGTTTTTTAAATAACAGCGCTTGGAGTATGGAAAGGTAGGAAGATGTAAGTACCACATCAGAATTAGTTAAGTATTTAGCCACGTTTCCCACAAATCCATGCACCTTTCCGTATTGTTCAAAATTTTTCTTCAAACTTCCATCTCCACATACCTCAAATTCAAATTTTACATTTTTCTCACGAAGTAGCTTCAAAGCTGATGCATATAATAATACTCCCGTATCTCTATCCAGTCTCCCTATAAACAAAATTTTTAACTTTTTAGTTGTGTTTTTGTCCGCCAGCTGGCTCCGATTCAATCGGAGCTGGCGGATTGATTTTGGATTTTTGATTTTTGAGTCTACTCCCCCATGGGTAATAAAGGTCGCTTTAGTGCCGTACCATTTCTCGATAAAAATACCTACGCATATATTTCCCCATGATAGTTTTTCAGAAATTTTTCTAATAACTATATTTTTAAAAGGTACAGGGTATTTCTCATATCCATGAAATGTCGTAAATACAGGTTTTCTGAAATATAAAAACCTAAATGGTAGATACCAATAAAATACATCATGACAATGAACTATATCTGCCTCTTGTATAATTTTTATATTCTTTAGTAACCACTGCCAAATGATAAATTTCTTTAATCTATTTTTCTTGACTTCCGGCAGTCTATAAACTATAACCTTTTCGGTGTCTGAGGACGACTTTCGGATAGTTAAATCTTCATCAGATAATTCGGTTTTTATATTTTTTGCCTCTTTGATTTTGATTGACTTATCAAGCAAAACGCTTAATCCTATGGTGCTATCACTCATGTACTTAGATTGCCAATCTGAGCTCATTTCTTTACCCAATGCTTCGGTAATTATTATTACCCGATATCCTCGATTTACTAGCTCTCTAGATACACTTAGCGCATGTGTCTCCACCCCGCCAATTTGGGGATAAAACCGGGGCGTTAAAAAGAGAATGGTTTTGATCTTCCTCATGGCTTCTGTGCAA
>CAZNVI010000008.1:0-1646 GCA_964576705.1 uncultured Gammaproteobacteria bacterium
TTGACTTTTTTTCCAATCTTGCCTATTATCATATTATGAATGCAGACCATGCAGATGATCCCCGATATATCCCGCCGGATGAAGATCCTAATAAGGATACTGTTGCCCCCCCTCATCAGAAATGGATACAGAGCCTAAAAAAGCTAAATTCGGTAGCTCATCGTATGATAGGTTTATCAAATTCGATCCATTAATAGGTCGCTTCATAGATAATGATGCAATAACTGAAGCAGGGCTTCCAAAGGATGAGATTAAAGCTGCCCATGATCGACTTGCAAGACTAGCTCTTGCTGACCTTATGACTGCACTCTTTAAAAAATCATCACTAAGTAAGCCAGCTTGGGAGGGGCAATTTAAAAAAGGGCCGCTGGATGGACCCGAACTTTTAACTACAGAACAAGTTGCAAGATTACTGGGCTTGGATCCCAAAAGACCTGACTTTGATAAATTTTTTGCTAATCCTGAAATGGCGCAATTAGATAGACCAGATAGACTTAGTCCTCAGTTTTTAGCAGAAAGATATAGAAGAAAAACAGAAAGAATAGCTGATGAAATAAAAAAAATATCCCCAGATGTTTTATCAACAATTCACGAACTTATGCGAAGCGAACCTTTAGGAACGACAGATGAAACGGACTTAAATAACTCAGACGCTAGGGTTGAATTACCTAATTTATATGCAGATAGTCATATTGAAAGAGGATTAGATCTTCTAAATTCGAAGTCAGCAGTGGACAGAACCTCCTGAACTTGACCTTCCAAATAGTAACTAGTAAATACTTCGATAAATTCTTTATTCAACCTAAATAAGCCACTAAACTGAATCATGCGTGTTATAATCTATATTGATGAAAATTGATGGGAGGAAGATAGCAAATACAATTTACGACGATCTTAAAATCAGAGTCGAAAAATTAATAAAGCAGGGGATAGTGCCTCAAATCGCTGTAGCACTGATAGGAGATGATCCCGCAAGTACTTCATATATTTCTCAAAAAAGTAAATGGAGCAATCATATCGGGGTAAAATTTTCTCTATATAAATACAGTGAGGATATCCAGACACATGAATTACTACAAACTATCAATAAACTTAATTCTGATCCATTAGTCCATGGGGTTATTATCCAAAGACCATTACCTGCGCATATCGATAGAAATATTATCGTTAACGCTATAAATCCGGAAAAAGACATTGACGGATTCCGCCCTGACTCACCATATGATGTACCTGTGGCACAAGCAGTCGTACACATACTAAGAGAAACTAAACCTTTAGATAGTGATTTTACTGACTGGTTGAAATCAAAAACAATAGTAGCAATAGGTAAAGGACAAACAGCAGGAGGACCAATAGTTAAATATCTGCAAAAACTAGGATTAAACCCAAAAGTTGTATCAAGTACTACAGAGAATCCCGAATCGATAATAAAAACAGCAGATATAGTCATTTCTGCTGTCGGCAAGGCAGAAGTTATAAAACCGGAGTTTATAAAACGAAACGCAATTTTACTAGGTGTGGGAATGTATAAAGGAGACGACGGAAAGCTTCATGGTGATTATATAACACATAAAATTGAAGATAAAACATCTTTTTATACTCCTACCATAGGCGGAGTAGGACCCGTAAATGTAGCTTATCTTTTA
>CAZNVI010000008.1:1746-23890 GCA_964576705.1 uncultured Gammaproteobacteria bacterium
ATTCTCGGTCCGGTACCTTTTTCTGTAAATAGTATTTCTACGACAAAAACCGATTTATTTACCGTTCAGGGGACAGGGGAGACAACAGCTGTTCCGGATACCGCCTTAATGAGTATAGGCGTTACTAAAAGAGCTTCGAACGTCGCAAGCGCACAAAACGAAGTTAATACTTCAGTTAACGACATAACCGAAGGATTAAAAAATTTAGGGATTGATGTTAAGAAAATTAAAACTACAAATTATAATATTAATCCTGATTATGATTATAGTAGTGGCACAAGTAGAATTACCGGGTACTCTGTTACCCAAAATCTTCATGTAGAGTTAACTCCTATAGAAAAGGCAAATGAGGCCATCGATATGGCCACATCTAATGGTGCGAATTTGGTAGGTAATATCCAATTCACAATCAACGATGATAAAAGAGAAGAAATGGAAAATAAAGCACGTGAAGAAGCTATAAAAAAAGCTAAAGCAAAAGCTAGTAATATTTCCCGTTCCGCTGGAATTCGTCTGGGAAAATTAATAAATGTACAGGATAGTGGAAATACCATGTATCCACAACCATACTATGATTCTCTTAGGTCATTACCAGCGGCTGGCGGAGAGGCACTAGAAAAAACTGAACTACAGCCGGGAGAAAATAATATAAATGTCTCAGTAACACTCTTCTACGAAACCCTCTAAGAAAGCGCAAAGCTTCAAAGATGCAGAGAGTCATAGAAAATAATAACTAGCTTACAGCTTTGACCCTATGTCGCTCTGACTCTTTGACTCTATTTATTACCTGAGTGGAAGGATTTATGGACATCACGCAACTGCTTATTAGTTACATGGGTATATATTTGGGTCGTGGCAATATTTTTATGGCCCAGCATTTCCTGCACTGACCTTAAATCAGCTCCATTGCTAAGCAAATCTGTAGCAAAAGAATGACGTAGAGTATGAACAGATGCATCTACAGGTATTCGCGCAGCCTTCACATATTTTTTTACTATCCTTTGCACACTTCTTACTGTTAATCGCATCTTCTCACCATCATTTTCCTTGGAAACTAAACCCGAGTAACGTATGAAAAGTGGTCTGTAATTATCTTTCCTAGCCTGCAAATATCGATCTATCCACTCAATAGCACGGTCAGATAGGAATACGACTCGAGCTCTTCCGCCCTTGCCGATAATGCCGAACTCACGCCTTTCGAAATTTATTTGGTCATGGTTAAGCTTAGTCAATTCAGACACGCGAAGTCCTGTAGAAAAAAGGAGTTCCAGAATAGCCCTATCCCGTATGCCTTCTTCAGTGGATGTGTCAGGTGTGGTAACTAATCTTTCGATATGCTCCCGATCCAAAAACTTAAGCGATCTACTCTCAGCCTTCGGCAATTCCAGCTTCGTAGGTTCTATAGTTTTATAGTCGTTTTTAATAAGATATTTTAAGAATGATCTGAGAGCAATTACATAATAATTTTGTGTTACTTTTTTAATCGGAATTCCTTTTTCATCTGTTTTATTAACCAAAAATATTCTGTAACGTCTTATAATATGTAAATCCAGTTCTTCAAAAGATTTTTCAGGATAGTTTTTCTTAAACCAGGAATCAAATACATCAAGATAATGCTTATAATCCCTTATAGTCAGTTTGGACGCGTTTCTCTCTACCTCCAGATACTCAAGATAATCCACAATAAGCTCAGACAGTTTTATTTTTGGCATAGCTTTATTTTACAACTTCCGAGCGTTATTTCGTAGTGACAATTTATGCTAATCGGAGAATAATTAAAACAGTATAATATAGCATAACTAAAGAAATTAAAAAAAGCGAGGTTAAAAGTGAATATATATTAAATTTGAAAATAGAAAAAATAAACTTAGGCGCCGCGACATTTAACGGTTGCGTTCTCTTAACTTCTCTATTTAGAAATAGGTTAAGCATTAGACCCATAAAAGTCAGCCCGAAAATTATCATTAATCCTAATAAATCGATAATTTCAATCATATCATGCATGGAGCCTCGGCATCGATGTATCCTCTAAAGGATAAATCAGGCCTTTTTTCTGCCGGTCAAAAACGTACCAAGCAGTTGTTTCTTTCCTGTCTTCTGAAAAATAATCACTTAAGATTTCCCTGATGCTATTAGCATTCGATACATTTTGGAATATAAATGAGTCCCTATGCTGAGTAGGTCTGTCAAATGTAACGGTCACATCACCTATGCGCAGAAGCTGATTCAGGACTCCGTTTGACGATATATCCACTTCCGTACATTTCACGCGGTCAAGCATAATCTCGTTTATGAAATATTTCCCAAAAGGCGTATTCCATACCTCAACAATTTTTCTTTTCGTTACCAGATAAAAATGAAAATACCAGTTTATAAATTCATTTGCGCTTAAAGTCAGAAAGAAAGTTATGATTAGCGTTTCGGAAAATATGAGCATAGGAAAAGAGGGATATGATAATGTAAACAAAACTCCTAAGATTACAGATAAGGTAAGCCCGCAAATGGAATTAAAAATTAATTTTACCCACAAATAGAAGACGTGGCTTCGGGTAAAAATCAAAATTCTGTCGTTTAAAGAGGGGAGGGAAGAGTATTGGTACGTCTGGACTTCGACTGGCGGTTTATTTGGTGCTTTCATAATATCACCTCTAACCTTAGCCGTCTTAAATTATACTTTAAGGAGACATTATATGAAATGTTTAATAAAACTATAAGAATTATGTAAGAAACAGTTAAGATTAAAGATGAACTAATTAGAATCCAAACTTATAATACGTAACAGCTCACAGTACTATTACAATATTCTTCGAGTGATCCGCCTTATGAGCGGATAATCTAGAAGTATATCTTGCAATAGTTCTCGACTACGCTCGAACAATAAAATCCATGTCGGAATTGTGAATTGTTACTATAATACTTGTGCTGTATGCTTACCCGTGATACGTTAATAATATGTGGAGTGAAAAATATAAAGACTGCCTTGAATATATTGATAATTATTGGCAAAGTGTCATACGTAAATCATCTCTAAGTTCTAAAAACTATACTACTGAAAGAAATCCTACTACTCTGATTCTGCCTTATGACTACGTAACTCCGAATAATAAAAAGTTCAATTATATTTTCTACTGGGATACTTTTTTCATGTTTAAAGGACTTATTGGGACTAAATATGAAAAAGTAATGGATAAAATGATGCGCAACTTTTCATATTTATTCGAAATATACGACATTATCCCGAATTTTAATGCTCTCGCAGGATTGGGACGGTCCCAACCGCCTTTTTTAAGCAGTATGCTTTTAGACACCTATATAAAAAACAGGGAAGGGCAGGGGATTCTAAAAAATCTGCATAAATTTTTTAATCCGATAGATAAAAAGCGGTTGGGTAAGATGTTTGAATTCGCAAAAAAAGAATATCAAGAAGTTTGGATCGATAAAGAAAATGCTTTTAATCATCACGTAAACGGTTACGGTTTATCAAGATACGGGGATCGCGATATCGGATACGCACATTCGTCAGAGCTGGAATCCGGCTGGGATTTTACATCCAGGTTTTACAGTAAATGTAATTACTTTTTACCGATAGATCTTAATGTTTATTTGTATAAATACGAGCAAGATTTCGCGTATATATCTGAAGTTTTTCATAGCCAAAAAGAGCATCATTTTTGGCATGATAAAGCAAGTAATCGTAAAGATGAAATAAACAGATTGATGTGGGATGAAAAAAATGGATTTTATTTTGACTATAGCTGGTATCATGATAAACGAAGCGACTTTCTGTCACTTGCCGGATTCACGCCTCTTTGGGCAGGTATGGCAGATTACAGTCAGGCTGAAATGATGCTTGAAAAACTCGATGAATTTGAAACTGAATCAGGCCTTACAATTACCGCGAAAAAATCTCATACTAAAACAGTTGATCTATCCAAAATCCCGACCTGGTATCAGCCTGCTGTTAACGAAATAATTCAACCTAAACAGTGGGACTATCCTAATATTTGGCCTCCCCTCGAATATTTAACTGTTATAGGCCTATTAAAATATGGCTTTAAAAATGAGGCTGTTCGCATAATGAAAAACTCAGTAAATCTGCACGCGAATCTGTATCGCAAATATAAAACTTTTTTTGAAAAAATAAATTCAGAAACAAAAACACCTGGAAATAACTTTGAATATGAAAATCAAGAAGGCTTCGGATGGACAAATGCAGTTTTTTACCGTTACATCCATATTCTAGATGCGCTAGATTCGGATAAGCAAATCTATAAACAATCACAAAACGAAAAACCACCATATGAACTGGCAATTATTCACTAAATCCGAGATCTGAATAACTAATCTCAATCAATCTCAATAAATTTCTATTAATATCTAGAGATTAGTTGAGACTAATAGAGATTAATAGAAACGATTAATGCTTAGATATTCGAGTTTATCCTGTGAGGTCATGTAGTGACCTAGAAAGCAAGTTATCGATGCCTGCGGGGCAAAACCGGATGGACTTTTCATAAACAGGCCAATCATACTATCAAGATACCTGTGAAAGCCACTACTCCATCAGGTTAAACCAAGCAGGGAAGTCAGATGTGAAAAATAGCCATGCTTTAGCCTCAAAAATCACCATTTATTCATGTATGAAAATTTCAAATAATCTTATAGTTTAATGAATTATTTGAAATAAAAAAGAGAATTAGAAGCTGATTAAAGCGATTGCGGTAAGTTATATTACGAATAATATTCTTAAATAATTAGGAAACAGACATTCTGGAATGAGGCACTTCTCCAAGATAATTCAATACGTCACGTCGTAAAAGTTATATTATGCGACATAGAGACTTAACCTTTCCTTCTGTAGAGGATAAGGACTCATATTGCCGTATATAATGCTTAAATTAAACATATTTATTCGGGTCTATACTCACACACTGTAAGCCTTAAATCTTTAGAAATGTGACTCTTCTCTGTAGGGCGTGAAAATACCTTTTCGTATTTTTTTCATAATGTTATCGTACTCGCGTAGCCACAGAGTAAGGCTACTATAGCAGGTTATCACTGATGATAGGCTGTTGCTGAATTACGCTCTATCATGTCTCGCAACATACTTGAGGAGGTACATTTCCCGAGCGAAGATATCCATCTTATATTTGAAACCGTGAAAAGTGGAGCGCATTTAGCGTGAAAAGTGTGGTGTTATCCACATTTTAGTCCTATAATTGTATTAGAATTAACTATATCAAACTATATCACCCACTTCTCTCTCCCACCCTTGTTTAGGTCTATAAATCAACCAAAACGATTAATTTTGAGGCTAAATTTTTATAATTACTTATAACTACTTACCCCAAGATGTAAAACCGATTAAAACAAAAAACACCACTACCCCAACCCACACATACTCCCACATTACACTCTTAAAAAGTCTTCGCTCAAACCAAACATGCGATAAGCCCGTCAGGGTATAAAAAAAACCCGTTAAAAACAGTGCGATTATAGTAGGGCTGCTAGGCCAAAACCAGAGTATTACTGCAGACTCTACGAGACAAAGAGTAACCCCTATACCCCATCCTATTATAGAATGATATTCTGTTTTCGAAATAACGTATGATCTTATAGATTGATAAACCAAAAGATATGTATAAATTATTACCATTATGCTCATAGGCAAAATGGATAAACGCAGTGAAAATGTTATATCAGTTAAAAAGAAATATGATACTAACGTTATAACAAAAGATACTATGCGCGCCCCGGACAGCAAGGCTATAGTGCGAATACTCGCAACTGCGAAAACGTTCTGACTTAAAAATAAAGAATAAAGTCCGAAAGAATACAAGAGCACAGCCGGTAACCTGAATAATATGTTTGCTGGTATTAGAAAGTAAAATAGTCCCGATGCAAGACTATAGAAAAAAGGTAAGATAAAAATACTAAAAGAAAAATTACCCTTCAAATCTTGATACACGCTCCAAAGAAGAAATAAATCTGTAAAGACAGCAAGTGTTAATGCTATCGGAAGAGCATGTGTTCCTAATTGGATATTTCCGGAGATAAACAAACTAGCAGATAACAGTAATACAGCTAGGATAAACTTTTGTCGCTTACTGATGGTGATATTTAAAGCTCTTCGTGTTTGTTTAGATTGTGACTTATTCCTTTTATGATGATTTGATAAAGATTTTATTTTAAAAATACTCATGCTGGCTTATGGTGTTAAATTAATTCCCGACCTATTTCCTCTTCTATGTCATAGTTTGCATAAATTTTTTGGATATCTTCGTGTTCTTCCAAATTCTCGACAAACCGCATAGCTTTTTCTGCGCTATCCCTATCAGATAACTGTACGTAAGATAAGGGTATTCTTGTGAATTCAGAAGATTTTACTATAAGACTATTTGCTACTAAAGCATCTTTTATTTTCGCTAAGTTATCACGCAATGTATATATATAATAATCCTCCCCGATCTTCTCCACATCCTCTGCCCCGGCATCTGCTGCGATAAGAAATATTTCATCTAAAGTCCGCATATCATCTGAAATAACTATAAGGCCTTTCTGGTCAAACATATACGATACAGATCCTGGAGCTCCCATAGCTCCCCCCAATTTCTCAATACGGTTTTTAATTTCAGGAGTTGTACGTTGTTTGTTATCAGTAATTACATCAATGATAAAACTGAAGCCACCGGGACCAAAGCCTTCATAGACCACCTCCTGCAAGTCTTTCTCTTCTTTGCCTAGCGCGCGCTTAATAGCGCGGTCGATATTATCTTTAGGCATATTATAGGACTTTGCGGTGTCAACTGCTAACCTCAATCTGGGGTTACTATTTACATCCGCTACTCCTCCACCCTGTTTTACCGATATAGCAATTGCCTTAGATAACTTGGTGAATAACTGGCCTCTCTTTGCATCGGTTGCACCTTTTTGTCGTTTAATAGTAGCCCATTTAGAATGACCGCTCATAAGAAGAAGTATCACGCGTAGCACAGGTATCACGCGTAGCACAAGGAAGTAATATTGTCATTTTCACATACAAACTCGTGATACTCGTGGTACTTTTGGTACTCGTGGTACCCGATATTATACCCTTCCCATATTGACTTTTGCAAGAATTCAGCTTAGAATATAAAACTATCGCAAATCCCCATGATACCGCTAAAGACCCAAGCAGTCCAGACAGCCTTACAAGGAGACTGGCAAGCAGCAGTCATACTTAATCAAATGCTTCTTGAAGAAGATCCTTCTGATATCGATGCATTAAATAGGTTGGCATTTGCGAAAACCAGCCTCGGAGACATCAAAGAAGCAAAGTCCATATATCAAAAAGTGCTAACATTAGATGCTGAAAATCCTATCGCATTAAAAAACTTAAACCGCCTCACTAACAACTCAGAAAAAACAAACGAATCGTCGAATCAACATATCCAGGTAAGTAATGTTTTTATTGAAGAACCGGGTAAAACAAAAGTCGTGAATTTGATCAATACAGCTGATAAAAAAGTTTTAATGCCGCTTCGCAATGGAGAACAGCTCTATCTGTCAATAAAAAGAATGAAAATATTTATTTACGATACTCAAAAACAATACATCGGCATGCTACCTCATGATATTGGTAACAGGTTGATAAAGTTTATAGAAGGCGGCAATAAATATGAGGCTTATATTAAAATTGTTCAAAACGTTAACGTAACAATACTTGTTAAGGAAGTACAAAGGTCTCCTAAATTTAAAAACCAGCCTTCATTTCTGTCTATTGAAAAAACCAAGTTCTCTATAGCGGGAAAAGTAACTAAAAAAAGCAAGATACTTTCTTAATATTTCTTAGAAGCTTGATTTAATCTTCGGTGATATATCACTCTCCCCTTTTTCAAGTTTTCTTTAACTTTTTTTATCTCTTTAGTTTTAAGTTGGCTATTTAATGACCACAATGCAAGTATAAATGAAATCAAAGCTAATACTATCAAAACCAGATACATTAATATATGTCCCCTCTTATTCCGTCAAGGCCTATGACTACCTTAATATCCGCAATTTCACGCCTATTTACAATATCACTTGGGTAATCAAGTAGTTTTTGAATCCTTTCATAAGTATATGAATATTCATTAAATATATAAATTTTTGACTTTTTAATCACAGTTGGTGAATTTGAAACAGCAACAACATTTCCGCCTGAATTTTGAAAAATCCTCTCAAGTCTTTTACCCAATCCATTAATAGAAGTACCATTCACGATTTCGATACTTTTTTGCTCATTAAGTATATTACCATCTGCCATCAGCTTTAGCGCGATTCTATCAAGATTCATAGAATTATCAGTCGTAGATACAGATTCCTCTAAATAACTACCGGAAGCTAGAGACCTCGTAAAAATATATAATCGCAAAAGATCATAAGAATTTAAGCCTTTTTTTACAGTTTCAGGATGCGTTAGTGCATATGTCAGGATTGAGGATCCAGAATTGAATTTAAGATCATCTCTTTTCAATTCGAGTTCGCCATCGACTGGAACACCCAAAATTCTTCCAGGCGATATTCTTTTCCTATCCCCGCTTACATAAACACGGCTGACTGTTTTATCTTTAGGGTTGAATGATACAATATGAGCCTTGTCGCTAGACACGACTACTGAAATTGTAAATCTATCTTTACCGTTAAAGCTACTATCCTTAACTACAGAAAAGATACGAAAAATTACTGATAGCATAACAAGAAGTATTACAACACCCAAAAATATAGCAGCTTTTTTCAAGCTTTTATTTTCCTGAATATCTTGTTTCTTTTTCATTTTGTAATTAATGTATAACTGCTTCCAGTTCCGAAGGTAATTTACTTTCAAATGTCATAGATTTCTTGGTCGTCGGATGTATGAATGTAATTTTCGCAGCATGCAAAAAAACACGTGATAATTTCTTCCGGTCATCGCGAGACGTTTTTCGTCCAGCATATAAAAAATCCGCAAAAATCGGATGGCCTATGTATTTAAGATGAACTCTTATTTGATGCGTCCGTCCGGTCTCAGGATAAAGCTCAAGTAATGTCAAATGCTCTTTATGTGTTTCAAAATACTTGCTATCTAATACTTTATATCTGGTGACCGCCTCACGACCATCCGCTACAACTCCAAATTGCTTGCGATTCCAAGGCAAACGCCCTACCGGTACATTTATCTCACCGGACTCAGGCACTACTTTACCATGAACGAATGCTATATAAGTTTTTTTTATCACCCGTTCTTTAAATTGTCTCTGCAGATCTTCAAAAGCATCAGGACTTTTCGCGATCAAGAGTATGCCCGATGTTTCTTTATCCAACCTATGTACAATACCCGCCCGATCAAAAAAAGTATCACGGGCATCACGAGCAATTACTTCTTTACCACGTGATACTTGTGCTACTTGTGGTACTCGTGATATAGATAGGTATTTCTCTGACCAATCTTGTACAGTGATTTCACCTCGCGTAGTATCTGCCTTATTAACTGTAATTCCGGAAGGTTTATCGATAACTAGTATATCCTCATCTTCATAAATAATCTTAATCATACGCAATAAATTACCATCAGGCTTTAACGGATTTCTTCATCTCCAATCTGACAATAAGTAAACAGGATAATAAAAATAGCGCTAAAAAAAGAAAGGATTCTTTCGAAAGTAAAATGTTTTTCGTATATAAAAGAAAAATATCCTGCAGAAACGAAATTAATGAAACCATGATTAAAAAAAACAAGCTTATGCTCCCTGGCCTCATTTTACCTTTTATATATTTAGGTATCAAAATAAAAATAAAGAAAACAAAAAGCATAAGGTACATAATGAATAAATAAAGATTCGGAGAAACTCCTAAAAATATTATAGGAAAAGCGCCTAATGTAGCTATTGTCACATAGTCGAAAAATCTGTTTTTATTTATTTTACGTCTTTTGGTAAGAACTGAGTATGTTAAAAATAACCCTACCAAACCACCGAATACTGAAATACCGTTAGTACGTGATGCAAAAAACGGCGTAATTGAGCTAATCTCTTGCGAACCTAAATCAAGCAAGAAATACATCAATCTCGATGAAATCACCCCGACAAATAAGCCTGAAAATAATACATTGAATAATTGCTCCATAGATACTCCTTTTCTGATGAAATAAAAATCATCACGGGCATAATAATAAAAAATAAAAAGGAAAATGATAAATGATATACCTAATGAAATAAAAGCAATCATATGAATCTGTTAAATACAAATCTTACTAAGGTTATCAACAGAAGGCTGATCCCAATACCCATAACTACACTACTAACACCTATCAGATCAGAAAAGCTCCCGACCAGTAAAATCGGCGTGAAAGAAAAAACTCCTACAAATGTATTCAGAACCCCATATATTTTACCTCTAATAGTATCGTCAGTTGCTTCCTGAAGGTATGTATTGGCCGGAATGAACACCAAAGCATTTGCGAAGCCTAAGACGAAAGCCAATATAATAATAACGTCTATATAGGTTATATGGAGGTATTGCGGCAGATATTCATTAAACCAGACTATAACCTTTCTTGACGCGATTTTACTTCCATAAGGCATAAGTAAAAATGCCAAGCTAGAGAGAAAAACGCCAAGCGTGATAAGATCTTTTTTACGTTTTCTGTTTAGCTTATTGGCTATAATTATCGCGCCGACTACGATCCCTAATGCAGCCGGCGTAATAACGAGAAGTGGAAACTGCTCTACTCTGATATGTAAAACTTCATTTGCATAGCCGGGTGCTATAGCAGCAATTGTGAAAAATAAAATCTGTGACATGGCAAGTAAGACCAATGAGCTAAATACATGTCTTGTAGAGTAAATCGTCTTGAAAACCATCCGCAGTTCTGCCTTTACTTCAACTAGCGGCAAAGGTTTTAATATAGAAAAATGTTTTATTTCTTCAGATATTGGCACTTTTATTCGACTTATAAAAAAACCACCCACTACTAGTGAGAGCGCTAGTAACATAAGGGTGTTAGTAAGTCCCAAATATAGAAGAAGCGGTCCTGAAATGAGATATGCTACTAAAACAGAACCGAAAATCCCGATCCCGAAAAGCGCATTTGCTGATAAAAGTTCTTCTTTTTTTACTATTATAGGTATCAAAGGTGTCTCAGCAGGTATAAAAAATTGAGTTATGATACCGAATATAAAAGAGATTGAATAAATTACAAATACATTTTTTGTAAAAAAAATCAAAATAATAAGTAAAATCGCACGAAGAAAGTTAGTTACAAAAAGTACTTTTTTCTTATTCCACTTATCAGTATATACACCGGCAATAATCCCCAAAAAAACTGCAGGTAAAGTAAACGACAAAACTATAACTGATACAGCTGTATTTGACTCAGTTAAATTAAAAACAACGAGAATAAGTAAAAAATTTAAAACATTTACAGAAACTTGAGTAAAAATCTCTGCCAACCAAAGGTAAAAATACTGCCTGTTCTTAAATGCGATTAGGAGATTATTGTTCATGATTAACTAAAGTTAATCCCAAGTATATCAAATTAAGACGCCGAAGTAGCTTTCTCTGTATATTCACCAGTTCGCGTATCCACCCTGATTAACTCACCTATTGATATAAAAAGGGGTACTTTTGTCTTAATCCCGTTTTCCAAAATTGCATCTTTAAAGACATTCGTTGCTGAATTGCCTTTTATCGCAGGGCCTGTTTCAGTGACTTTAAATACCATTTTAGGCGGCAATTGTACGGTAAGAGGGCTATTATCTAAAAAGCTCACTGTAAAATTTTCACCTTCTTTTAGATACTCATGTCCGTCAATTTTAATTAATGCTATTTGTTCTTGTTGGTAAGAAATCTGATCCATAAAAAATGCTGATTCATCATCTTTATAAAGAAATTGCATTTCTTTTTTATTTATCTGGACATTATCTACTTTAGCTCCGTTTATATAGCTTTTATCCACTGTCGCTCCATTATTCAAATTTTTAACCCGGACTTTAATATTAGCACTTCCCCGTCCCATTTTTATATGCTGATATGAAAGCACTTGAAATAATTGTCCGTCTTCCCGATAAGTGGTACCTGCACGAAGGTCTGTAACGCCTATCATAAATTATAAATTAAATCTAATAAATCAAAAATACAAATTAAAAATAAAAAAGCGTGGAGCAAATTTATAATTTATTATTTGTATATTTGAGATTTGATTTTTAATCTTTTATCTATCTTCTCACTCTTACCAATCCCGAGCATGGGATCACTTCTATCCCTTTTTTTTCTAAAATATCTAAAAATAAATTTGCACCGATTGAGTCTGATGCCATATGTCCGGCATTTATGACATTTACATGTAGTTTTTTTAGTTCTTTTAAAGCATCTTCAGGAATATGCATGTCGACTAATGTTCCGACACCTGCTTTAGCAAGTTCTATGTATGATTCTTTTGAAGGATTAGTACCACCTGTAAAAAAGAGTGCTACCTTTCCTGCTCTGCTTTTTGGACTTCCTGATACTATCTCAGGAGCGTTTTTTCCTTTCGCTGCTTCTTGGTATTCCGGTACTTCCATAAGGTAATCATATATTTCCCCAACAGTGTCAAAAGATTTTTTAGCTAAATAATCTTCCATGAATTTATCACCCATATTGTCCCATATGGTATGTAAATTCATGATCGGGATATCTAAAAGTTTAGCTGTATCTATTATTTGATTATGATTCATAGGATGAATTTTGCGCTTAACTGTATCCATTCTCTCTCTTAAAAGTGCATCCATTACATTTACCGGAACCCCTACTCCAGCATACACATCTACTTGTAAATCCATTACGTCGTGAAGCGAGGCAAGTGTTATGCCCATCGGATGATGGCCGATGACTAGATCTATCATCCCTCGCCCTGAGGCTTTTTGGTTTAACCTGTCAGCGAGAAGTATTTCAGTAGCATCTGTATCAATCCCAGCAAGTATTCTTTTTACAGTTTTTTTCGGGTCACCGTATAGTATTCCTGAATCTGAGTAAGGATTATCTAAGGATTTGGGGTCGATGTAGGTTTTTTTCTTTTTCGGTAACTCTTCATACTCTTCTTTTCTATTTTTAATATACTTCTTAACTTTAGCTTCACCTCTGGGGTCAGCTTTTATACCCATTTCCAGTCCTAAATCAAATATTTGTTGAATAGTCATGAGATCAAGTATATAATAGTATGAACTTATTTTCAAGCTAAAAGCTGCACAGTTTCAAAGTTGCATAGTTACAAAGTTAAAACAAATACTCTGGATCTTTGCAGCTTTGTAGCTCTGAAACTTACAGCAAGCCGCGGTGGCGAAATGCGAAGTCCGCCGACCAATCGCAACACGAAGCGTGTTCGAATAGAACTGTCCCGATGGTAGGTTCCATACGGGATCCCGACTGAAAACTATCAGAGGGAAAAAGCTGAGTGTTAAGATAAGGCGGAGTAGACGTGACAGCTTTGCTGTCATATGATCACAAACGAATATTATTAACTATATTAGGTTTAAATGCCAGGATGGTGGAATGGTAGACACGAAGGTCTCAAAAACCTTTGGGCGTAATAGCTCATGTGGGTTCGACTCCCTCTCCTGGCACAAATGCAAACGTAGCGACAGTCTCAAATTGTCAGTTTATAGCTTATACCTCGGGTGTGGTTTTATATTCGCACATCGGGAAATACAAACGTATTTAAAAAAAGATCGAGTGAAAAACTTCAAAAGATCTTTACTCCAAATTTCTTTAATTCCTCAGTGATTGCTTGAAGCGGTAAACCTACGATATTAAACGGTTCGCCTTCAATTCTCTCTATAAATACCGCACCCAAATCCTGCATACCATAACCCCCGGCTTTATTCATCGGCTCACCTGTTTTGATATACGAATCGATTTCTTTAAGACTCAATTTTCTAAAAAATACTTTGGTATTTACGGAGCGAGTTACAGTTTTTTTAGTCGAAGTATCCAGTATGGTAAATCCGGTTACGACTGTATGACTTTTACCGCTTAACTTCAAGAGGATCTTTTTTGCGGCTTTTTTATCTTCAGGCTTTCCGATGATTTCTCCGTCAAAAACTATAAAAGTATCAGCTGCTATAATTATGTATCCATTTTTTTCTTCATTTCTGATCCTGTTCTCTGTATTTAACAATCTTTTCAATTTTAACTTTTCATAAACAGCATTTGCTTTAAGAAGTGATAAATTTTCAGCATTACCTTTCGGTTTCAATCTGGGATTTAACTTTTCATCAATTTCAGGTTTTTCTATCTCTATGCTTAATCCGATCTGTTGTAATAACGATTTTCGACGGGATGACGACGATGCGAGAATTATTTTTTTCATAACATTAATCAATTACAAATCTTTTAGTAGTTGTTGTTAAATTTACTAACAACTCATAAGGGATTGTATTTATTTTTTCGGCAAGATTATATATAGAATTTTGGTCTTTTGTGTTCCTGGAATAAACTACCACTTCCCGCCCCACTAGCGGATCTTTAAGCTTGGATAAATCTACAGTCGTTAAATTCATACTGACTCTACCGATAATCGGACACCATATGCCATTTATACTGACACCACCGGTATTAGAAAGGTTCCTGTCTATCCCGTCGTTATAACCGAGTGGTAAAATACCGATTGTCATGTCTTTTTTTGCTGTAAAAGTAAAACTATATCCTGCTTTTTCGTCTTTTTGCATTAACTTTACCTGATTTAAAATAGTCTTAAGTTCTAGTACCGGTTCAAGACTATTATTTCTACCTTCAGGATCTATGCCATATAAAGCAATGCCGGATCTGCAGACATTGCCTATTTCTTTTTCATATTCTTTGTAGTTTAAAACCGCTCCCGAGTTTCCTATATGTATCCATTTAGGAAAAATGTCTTCATTATTTAAAATCTTAACAGCGCTTTTAAAATTTTTAATTTGTTTTTGGGTAAATATATTCTTTGGCTCTTCTGATACAGCAAAGTGCGACATTAAGCCTTCTATTTTTAGATTTTTAAGTGTCATTAAAAAACGTAAAAATTCCGGTAATTCGTTAATCGAAATCCCTTCTCGATGCATCCCCGTATCGACAAAAATATGTATCTTTGCAGATGGTTGATATTTATTAATAGCGACTGCAGACTCCTTGTCATAAACTGCGTAAGAAAAAGGTAGTCTTTTAACTTTTAAATTTTCCGGGTGTACGTAGCCCATTATAAGAATCGGAGTTTTAATGTTTTCTTTAATCAATTCATAGGCTTCATATAAACTATCTACACATAAAAATGGAGCTTTTTGGGAATCTATAATTTTCGCTATATTTAATAAACCGTGGCCATATGCATTACTTTTAAGTACAGGCGCTATGCTGATATCCTTCGATACATTAGATAGATAATTAAAATTATTCAATAATCGATTTTTTGAAATCGTAATTTTATTTAGAGGAGAATAACTTCTCCTGAATAAAGAGAGAAAACGCATACTATATAGTGTTTTTTAGCATCTGTTCTTTGTCAAATCGCTCTATAGCTAATGAGATTAAATTATCAATTAATTTTTCATAAGATAAACCGCTTACTTCCCAGAGCTTGGGATACATTGAGATATTAGTAAATCCGGGAATAGTATTTATTTCATTTATATACAACTTTCCTTCTTTTGTCATAAACATATCTACTCTCGCCATTCCCTCAAGACACAAAATCTTAAATGATTTAACAGCTAAGTCTTTTACTGTTTGCATCTGATGCTTAGTCAAATCTGCTGGTATCTTTAATACAGCACCTTTTTCGTCAATATATTTAGCTTCAAAATCATAAAACTCATGACTAGGGATTATCTCGCCTGCCATCGATGCTTTCGGATTATCATTTCCCAACACAGAGCACTCAATTTCTCGACCATCTATATATTTTTCAATGATAAGTTTATTATCGTATAAAAATGCTTGGTTAATCGCATCTATAAATTGATCCTCTTTTTTTACTTTTTTTACTCCTATGGAAGAGCCTAAATTTGCTGGCTTTACGAAAAAAGGGGTTCCTAATTGCTTTGACACATCATTAAAAACTATCTCATCACCTTTTCTAAAGACTAGAAAATCAGCTATAGGTATATTTGCATCTCTCAGAAGTCTCTTACTTACATCTTTATCCATTCCTATAGCAGATCCCAAAACAGATGGACCAACAAAAGGTATACCAATTATCTTAAGTAAGCCCTGCATACTACCGTCTTCGCCATATGGACCATGCAAAACAGGAAACACTACATCAATTGAGGTCTTTTGTAATGAAATTTCTTTTCCCGGCACTCTTATAGAGGTTTTTTTAGAAAAAGAAGATTCTAATAGTTGCTTTTCAGGATATAGATACCACTTGCCAGCTGTATCAATTCGGACGAGTGTAACATTATATTTCTTCTTATCCAGTGCTTTATAAACATTTTTCGCTGATTGGATAGATACTTCATGTTCTGCAGATTTACCGCCAAATAATATAGCCACCTTCACTCGTCTTTTCATAGGAAGATATTAAACTCTAGAAAACAAATAGTCAATTTTATTCTAGAGATTGGCTTTTCTTCTCCATTCCTTCCAAAACTCAGTTTGTCTGGGAAGTTTTAAAACATCTTTGCCATCTAATAATAATTTTTCAATAATTCCTTCTAGCTTTATACCTTGCGAACCCTTAAATAATATTGTTTCTCCGCCATTAATATTATCTTTTATATAATTAATAGAATCTGAGGCGTTCATAAACTTCACTACGCTAAATTTATCTATAAGTAACGGATATGTATATTCAGACACTAACTTACCTATTAAAATTATTTTTTCGGGTTTTAATTTTATTAATATATTCGCCAACTCTTCATGTTCTGACTTCTCAGATTTACCTAATTCAAGCATATCGCCCAAGACTACCCATTTTACTTTCTGGGATAATTTATCAAACATCTCAAGGATAGTTCTCATAGAAGATAAATTAGCATTATAAGAACTGTCTACAATTGTAATTCCCTGTATCCCTTTTAATACAGTTGCGCGTCCTGGCGGAAGCTTGAAATTGCTAAACGAAGAGTCAAATGGCAAGTTCAAATGGTTCAATAGTGCTTCAGTCATTCTTAAGGAATAAAAAGAAGCTTCTGGCAATAATCCGTTAATTTTATAAATCTTTTCTTTAGTCTTAAACTCAGTATTAGAAGAATTCACTTTAAAATCTTTTAGGTCTTTAATCGTAATTGCTACAACTTTGGGCTGTTTTTCTGCTCTCCTAATCTGTGCTACAAGATTAGAATTATCACCGTTTATCACCAATAAGTCTTTGCAATACTCCACAAAATACCCAAATTCATAAGCTATCAATTCATCCACTGATAAGCTATTATTTGATAAAGCTTCAAAATTCATACCGTGGGTTTTGCTGCTATTGAGCCATAGTGTAATATCTGGTTGTAAAAGCTTTGCCAAAAATTTCCCTTCGTTTGGGCGATCACAATCAGCTTCAACTACATAAAGCTTCTGATCAAAAGGTTTTTTGAATGCACTAATTGGTGCTTTTATTACGAGCTCTAACCATTCGAAGATACTAAAAGTATGTCTATGTAAATCAAGTATGTCAAAGGGTATACCAAAACTGCTGTTTGCATGGTAAGAATATCTGGCTTTTAACCCTAACTGAGATTCAACCATATGAAGTAATGTAGTCTTACCGCTTGAACCCGTAACCACAATGATCTGCGGCTTCCAGCGTCTTAATCTATAGCTTGCGAAAAAACGAAAGTAAGATGCTATGGGAAAATATAAAAGATTCTTAAGATCAGATACCATTTGTTCTTTAATTGTAGCAAAACGAGAGTAGCTTAATCACTAGTTATTGGCATTAAGGTGTATTTCCCATTTTCTCCGCCAAAGGCGGATCCTCCTTTGGCGGACAATTGCCATTTTCCATTGATTTGTAAATTCTTACAATTGATACATTTCAGATGGACAATAAATGGTAGATGGAAAATGATAAATGGACTATGACCTTCTACTCTTTGTGGCTTTTCTCAACACTGTAAAACCGTATCCGATCCCCTCTGAATAATAGGTCTACTTCACCCGTAGGCCCATTACGATGCTTGGCGATAAGAAGCTTAGTCGGAATAGAAGGTCCTGTTAATTCAGTATCTGGTCGATATAAAAAAGTTACTACATCAGCGTCTTGTTCTATAGCTCCTGACTCACGAAGATCAGCCAATTGTGGACGCTTTTCACCCCTATGCTCTACTGAACGATTTAACTGTGAAGCCGCTAGAACCGGGACATTTAACTCACGGGCAAGGTTTTTTAAAGCCTGAGACACCATCGATACCTCCTGCACCCTTGATTCATAATGCCTGTCAGGATTTACAAGCTGCAAGTAATCAACGACTATTAATCCGATTTGGTGTTCAAGCTGCAATCTCCTTGCCTTACTTCGCATTTCAAGTATCGATAAACCGGGAGTATCATCGATAAACAGCGGTGCCTCAGCTAATTGGCCCATAGCTGTTGATAATTTAGTAAAATCATCTTCTGATAACTTACCGGTCTTAAGCCTCCATGCATCTACATCTGCTTGAGAAACTAGTAACCTGTCTACCAACTCCTCCTTACTCATTTCGAGTGAAAAAATACCTATTGGTATCTTCTCATTAACCGCTACGTGTTGTGCTATATTTAGCATGATGGCTGTCTTCCCGGTACCTGGACGCGCTGCAAGAATTAGAAGATTTGATTTTTGCATGCCAGAGAGCATGTTATCGACATACGTGAATCCTGTTTTAATTCCCCTTAACCCTGAACCTTTTCTGTGTATTTCATCAATTTTGTCAAAACTCGCAGTCAATGTATCTTTAATTGGGATAAACCCGCGAGTTATGAACCTTTGAGAAATAGAAAACACAGCAGACTCGGCTTTATCCAGAACCTCTTTTACGTCTTTGCCTTCCTGATAAGCAAACTCTGCTATTTCTGTACCTGCATGCACGAGAGACCTTTTAGTAGATGCCTCACGTACAATCCCTGCATAGTATTCGACATTTGCTGCTGTCGGCACGGAATCTACCAATCCTGTAAAAAAATCACTGTCTGGAATACTTACTTTTTTCTTTTTTAATTGAGATGTGATGGTTAGTAAATCAAGAGGCTTACGCTGCTCATACAGCACCAACATGCATTCATAAATCAACGCATGTGTGTCATCATAAAAACTATCTGGCGTTAAAAGTTCTGAGACTATGTTTATAGCATCTTTATCTATAAGCAATGCACCCAAAACACTTTGCTCAGCAAGAATATTTTGTGGGAGAGTACGCGGGTTTGACATATTTTCAGTTTATCATTTGCCATTTTCCATTTACCTCCCATTTTAAAAATTTACAAATTGAGAAATTAGTAAATAAATGATAAATGGAACCTTGAAAATGGAAAATTTTTACTGTAGTAAAATCTTCTCTACTTCTTGCGGCAGTTTTTCAAAAGTTACCGAATATTTAGATTCTGTTCTGAATTCTTCCTTAGCTAGGAGTTTAATATTATCCTCAGCTTTCTCGCCGTAAAAAATTGCTACGTTCGTAGATACAGAAGTGACGAATGAAGGATCTACGGTATTCGTATTATAGAGTAGTACTATATTATGTTCGTTTAATTTAGAGTATTCTCTCTCAAGCACCGACGCATTACCTAGTAATATCTCTATTTTATCAACCTTTAACGTATAGATAACATCAGTAGCTAATCTAAAACCTGAAACTTTTATACCTCCAAACTCGTACTCTCCAGAACCTTTTATAACTAATGCATCATCACTAAGTTTTTCAGTATCTACATCGAACCCGTCTAAAGATATAAATCCGTTGGCATCAATTGCTTTACCTGTCGGATTGATTATCACAGAGCCATTTTTTCCCTTAATTCGAATGCTAGAATTGTTTACTAAAGCAATTTCCATTGGTTAAACCTTTCAATAAGTTTTACCATACTAACACAGAGCAAATTTCTTGACAATAGGTCATATATAAAGTAATATCTCATTGCCAAAGATCTTCTCTGCTCTCCGGATCTATAGTGTGATAATTACTTATGAATAAGGAAAAAATCGTACTCTCAATTATCGCAATACTATTAGGTTTATTCGTCGCCGGCGGAGCGTTTTATATTTTTCAAACAGCTTCATCCATAAATGAACCTCCCGTTGAGACGCAAAGTCCTACTCAATCACCCACAAAACCTCCGGAAAACAACAACCTTTTAATCTTAGAAGAGCCTCAAGACGAGCAAGTATTTACTAAGCGGATTATCAATATTAAAGGCAAAACCGCAAAAGATGCAACAGTTATAATATCTACTGCATCGATTGACCAAGTCGTAGCTCCCAGTGCGAACGGAGAATTTACGCTGACACATACTCTAGAGGACGGAATAAATATCTTAAAAGTTACATCCATATTTTCAGACGGTACTGAAAAATCTATAACACGAACGGTTTCAAGCACATCTGAAGATTTTTAGATACTGATTTAATACGAATTTATACAAATATGAAACAATTTTTGTTGATACTGAACATCATAATAATCTTAACTATCTCAAATCAAACAAAAACGGTTTTTGGGCAGACTGCAACATCAAAACCCACAGTAAGTAGCGGAGAAAAACTTATGGATGAAATTAATAATTTGCGCGAAAAAGTAGCGTCTAAAGTAGCTGAATTAAATCTCGTAGAAAAACGCGGAGCCTACCTTACAGTATCTGAAGTAAGCGGTAATAAAATCACGGGGAATGACTTGAATGACTCAACCAGACTAATAGATGTAGATGAGTTGACCAAATTTGCCTCAGGTTCTTCAAAAACTTTTGGCATATCTGATATCACTAAAGACACCCGCATAGGCATCATCGGCCTATATAACAAACAATCAAAAAGGATTCTGGCGCGCTTTATCACCACTGAAACCTTACCTGTTTTTATATCGGGAATAGTCACGGAAATTGATAAGACCAATTTCACAATTACTGTTAAATCTGAAGATAAAAAAAGTACTACTGTAGACATAGAAAATATAACTAAAACCTCTACCTATTCTAAGGAAGATGGCCTTACCAAGCTCGGTTTTTCAAAACTGAACGTCTCAGACCGCGCTTATGTGGTGGGCTTCCAAAATTTGGAAGATAACAATCGGGTTTCGGCGACAAGAATATTGATCTTTCCTGAGTCTCCCAAAAATCCGAACATAGAAGTCACCCAAGCCTCCTCTGATTCTTTTGATAAAACCACAGCCACACCCACGAAGAAAGTGACACCGACAGAATAGTTGTCTGATATTCTAGTTTTCTAGTTGCCTAATGGCTTAACCAGAAGACAAGACAACGAGATAACTAGACAACTAAACTATGCCTCTTTATAACCGCATAACCAAATTAAGGCAAAAAATGATAGATCAACGACTTGACGCTGTTCTAATTTCCTCAATCCCTAATATAATTTATCTTACGAATTATTCTAATTTCTCAAAAGACGAAAGAGAAGCTTTTTTACTTATTACTAAAAATGGTCAATTCATATTCACAGATGGCAGGTATGTTGCAGAAACTAAAAAATTGGTTAAATACTTTAAACTAATTGAGATTTCCTCAAGTTTTAACTTCTACAACGCTCTTAAAGAAATTACCTTAAAGCAAAAAATAAAAACTTTAGGAATTGAGGAAACAGACATTTGCGTATCTGAATTTAATAAACTAGAAGAAGTAATTTCAGAATTAAAATCTGCGAACTTAAATAATCTAAGAATTACAAAAACGTCTTTAGAAATTGAAAAAATTAAAAAAGCATGTTTGCTTGGTGATAAAGCTTTTGAATATATTTTAGAAGAGATAAAACCGGGACTTTCAGAAAAACAACTTGCATATTTACTTGAAAATTTTATTAGGAGAAACGGCGCCGATATATCATTTTCCACAACTGTGGCATTCGGTGAAAATGCAGCCATTCCCCATCACCAAACCAGCGACCAAAGACTAAAAACCAAAGACCTTATTCTGTTGGATTTCGGAGTAAAAATTGATAATTATTGCTCAGACATGACTCGAACTGTTTTTCTGGGAAGAGCTACAACTGAGCAAAAAA
>CAZNVI010000008.1:23990-29243 GCA_964576705.1 uncultured Gammaproteobacteria bacterium
TATATAAAGCTATTTTGGCTCTCAATAACGAAGAAGAATGTCGGAGATTTTTACGTGACCTCTTGACTGAAGCTGAAATAAAAGAATTTGCAAATAGGTGGACTGTCGCACAAATGCTATATCGAAAAGTACCATATGAAGTAATTACGAAGAAAACCAAAATGAGCTCAACTACTATTGCCAGAATTAGCAAATGGCTATATAACGGTATGGACGGATACAAACTTATACTAAAACGGTTGAATACAAATAAAAGACACCATACTTCGCTTGGCGGAGTATGATTGTCGTTGTGTATTTCACGAAAATAATCATACCCCGCAAAGCGGGGTATTTTTTATGGAAAAAGAGCGTGAACGAGAACCAATTCAACCCATGGATAATAGGTTAAGATTTATTAATATCAGACCGGGCGGTAACGATACTTCTCTGGTAGTAGGTATTCCTGATACGCCTGAAAAACGGCGGCAGATCAACGCTGCAATTCAAAGTATCTATCGGAATATTGAACAAGTCGGGTTCATTGATTTAAACCGTGAAAACCTAATACTTGAAATGGCAGGAGGCGAATTCTGTGGGAACGCTACGAGAAGTGCTGCTTGGTTGGCACTACAAGGGCAACCAGGCGTGATAGATATCACAGCTTCTGGTGTCTCAGGCCAACTTCGTGCGGGCGTGACTGAAGAAGGCGAAGCATTTGCGCAGATGCCGGTATACCCTGATCCGAACCGGATTGTTCAAGACCCGACCTCTCCAAGAAATGTAACAGTAGCAATGGAAGGAATTACTCATTATATAGATTTTGCTGTTGAGAAAATTGAGGGCCTTTCAGCTGATGAAATTAAATATCTTGCGAGAGCTGAACTCGCACGACGAGGCTTAGATCAAGAAGCAGCAGCCGGAATAATGTATGCTAAGCGAACTGATGCTGGCTGGAAGATAACACCTGTTGTGTATGTACGCGATATTGATACACTTTTTTTGGAAACTGCTTGCGGCAGTGGAACAACGGCTATGGGTCTAGCGCTAGCTAAACAAATGGGTGAATCAATTAATGAATTACCGATTATTCAACCATCAGGCTTACCCATTAAAGTGTCAGTTGATTATGACGGAGAGCAATTCGGCTATACACAAATTCAGGGACCAATTGAAGCATTAGAAGAAGGTGCATTAGAAACAAATAAAATCAGAGCATATGCAATTGAACAAGTAGCAAATCCTGAACAGCTATCACGCGCTTTGCAGGAACGCGGACTGCGTGAAGCATATGCTGACGCATTCGGCAGGCCACCGTATAATGAAAAGTTTACTGATCAAGAAATTGACGCCATGTTCATAGATTATCTGCGGGATGGCCGAGTGTTCGTCGCTGTTGCTGATGGACAAATAATCGCCTTCTCCGCCATCCAACCACTGGAATCTGTCCCAGAAGTAGGAGAATTACTTACTGGACGTGACGGTATTGATAATGGATCATGGTATATTCCTGAACTTGGTATTCGGAAAGAGTATGAAGGAACCGGTATTGCCAAGCAACTTATGATAAGAGCATTAGAAGCCACCCCCGCCAACACAATTACTCTACGGACAAATGCAGACAATACTCGAGCATTGAATTTATATCGTTCATTAGGTTTTACTGTTGTTCCAGAATTGTTTCAGCAAATTTCAAGAGAGCGTTTGATAGGAGAAACGCAAACAGATATTAGAATATTTATGACATTACAACGCGGTCTTGAAAAATCTTTAACCATTCCGCCGTTGTCTACAAATGAAGAAGTTATTTATCGATACGAACAGTAATATGAATATACAATCATCATATAATGACCTTGAAAAGAAAATGGCCAAATACCAGGATCTTATAAATGTCCCTGTAAAAGAAAATGACGAACCTATAATCGTGATTGATCCAGGAATCATTCCAAATGCATACTCCCCTGTCTTATCGGATATGCAGGAGTTGCTCGGATCACAATTATATGTGCGTAAAAGTGTTTTTAAAAAGTTGCAAAATGTACAAATAAATTTAAAAAAACGGTATCCTTCATATACGCTATTTGTTACCTATGGATACCGCTCAACTGAAGTACAAACAAGATATTTCCTTAAACAATTGCAGATAGCTAGCCAAACATTTTTCGCTAATCCCGTAGCACTTTATGAAGAAGTACATCGGCAAGTTGCTGTACCGACTGTCGCTGGTCATCCGACAGGTGGTGCTATAGATATCGTTATTAAAAATACTAAGACAGGTAAATTAATTGATTTTGGGGCAGAGCAATACGATTTTTCGTCAAAAGACTGTTATGTATTCACGCAGTCAATCGGTAGGATGGCAATAAAAAACAGGTTATTACTTAGAGCACTTATGATAGGACAAGGATTTGCGCCGTTTGACGGTGAATGGTGGCATTTTTCATATGGTGACAGAGAGTGGGCTTACTATTATAACAAGCCGACTGCTTTGTATGAACAAAAGTTATCCAGTTCAGTTAAAAACATGTATAATAAAGAGGGCGTATGATTAAACCACAAACTCTAAAAGGCTTTAGAGACTTTCTACCTGCTGATGCAAGAAAACGACAATACGTCATAAACACCTTAAAATCGGTGTTTGAGTCATATGGCTTTGAACCTCTTGAGACACCTGCTCTTGAATATGAAGAAATACTTACGGGAAAATACGGAGATGAAGGCGATAAGCTGATGTATAGATTTGAGGATAACGGGAAAAGAAAAGTAGCATTGAGATATGATCAGACCGTACCATTGGCAAGGGTAATCGCGCAGTATTTTGACACCCTATCATTCCCTTTTAAACGCTATCAGATCCAGCCTGTATGGAGAGCGGAAAACACTCAAAAAGGACGCTTCAGAGAATTTATTCAATGTGATATAGACACTATAGGAACTGACAGTATTAACGCCGATTCTGAAATAATTTTATGCGTAGTTAAAGCTTTTGAAAAACTAGGATTTAAAAAAGCAAGATTTTTAGTGAATGACAGATCAGTATTTGAGAATATCGACAATAAGGCAATTACAATTATCGATAAACTAAGTAAAATCGGAGAAGATAAAACCAAAGCGCTGTTAAAAGATGTAGGATTCAATGAGGACTTAGTAGATAAGCTTAAAAATAAACAAATTCCCGAAAGGCTTGAAAAAATCATAAGTGAAACTAAAAAATATATAAACTATGATTTTGAGCTAATATACTCCCCGCTTCTTGCGAGAGGTCTTGATTATTATACCGGTCTTATATTGGAAGTAGAAATTGAAGGGTACGCAGCAGGATCTCTAGGAGGAGGCGGAAGATATGATAATTTGATCGGGACATTTGCAGGACGTCTTATCCCAGCAGTAGGATTTGCCTTTGGATTTGACCGGATAATCGAGGCGATGGAAGACAAAATGCTTTTCCCGGAGTCTCTGCAACAAACAAGTGTCCTGATAACCCAATTCACGCCTGAGCTAAAAGATAAACTTAAAGAGCTGGAATACGTCCTTCGGGAAAATAAAATCAATACAGAGTTTTATCTTGATGAAAACGTGAGTCTAGAAAAACAACTTAAATACGCTGACAAAAAAGACATCCCCTTCGTTGTAATTATGGGGCCTGAAGAAGCAACGAAAGACGTAGTTAAATTAAAAAACATGATGACAAGGGAACAAAAAGAAATAGGAATAGAAGAAATAAAAAAGATATTACAAAGAGATTAGTAGAAACTAATTGAGGATAATTGAGATTTATTGTTACAAATAATTTCAATGCATCTCTAAATATTTCTATCAATCTCTATTTTTCTGCCATGAATCTGTCCAGACACCAAAAGGCCGTTATAGCATTAATTATCGCCAACACAATATGGGGCACCGCCTCCCCTATTTTCAAATGGTCCTTAGAAAATATCGGCACATTTACATTGGCTTTCTTGCGATTTTTTATCGCAGCTTATATTTTCCTTCCTTTTACTTATAAAAACCTTCGAATAAGAAGAGAACATATAGGGAAGATTCTAATAGCAACGTTCTTCGGAATTACCTTGAACATATCATTTTTCTTATTAGCACTTCCCTATACAGCAAGTATTAATGTGCCTATTATCGGCTCATCCGGACCAATAATGACCTTGATCGCATCTGCAATTTTTTTGCATGAAAAGCTGTCATCTAAAACAATAAGCGGAATGTTTATAAGCCTGATCGGGATATTGGTAGTTATTCTTGTTCCTGTTTATCACACCGGCATTGATACATCTATTATGGGCAATCTTCTTCTTATTGCAGCAACTGCTTCTTCAGTTGTTCATACTATTTTACTTAAAAAAGTGGCCAAACATTATAGTTCACTGACGATTACGTTCTGGACATTCTTAATAAGCTCTTTTACTTTTCTTCCCTTGATGCTAAATGAAGTCAGAACAATTGGCTTCCTGCCAAATCTGACTATTCAAGGATTAACAGGTATAATATTCGGCGCCTTATTCTCATCAGCTGCTGCCTATGGACTTTTTCAATATGCTGTTAAGTATATGGACGCATCAGAAACCGGAATCTTTACGTATATAGACCCATTCCCCGCCATACTTATCGCAATTCCCCTTCTTGGCGAGAAATTAACAGCAGAATATATATTCGGAGCAATACTAGTATTTCTAGGAATTTATATAGCCGAGGGACGTATTCACTATCACCCACTGCATCTTCTGAAAAATGCCTCAAAAGGCCTAAAATCTATTATTTAAGCTATTAAATTATACCTATGCACCCATGTAGCCGTTTGGCAATATAACCATCCAAATCTGTTAATCATTGCCTCTGAAAGTGAACCTTGAATTACCAGCCACACTAAGCTATAATTTATATATTATGAAAGCTAACATCCACCCGACATATTTCAGTGAAGCGAAAGTAGTATGCGTCTGCGGGAACAGATTCACGACTGGTTCTACGCTGGAAAACATACAGGTAGAGCTTTGTTATAATTGTCATCCTTTCTATACAGGTGAACAAAAATTTATAGATAAAAGATCCACGATCAAGCGCTTTGAGGATGCCAGAGTAAAAGCTGCTAATTTTCAGGCTACGAAGAAAATAAAGGTCGAAGAAAAGAAAAAATCTATGGATGCACCCAAGTCACTCCGCGATATGCTTTTAGGGCTAAAATAACCACCTTGCAGGTACAGGGTACAAGGTACAAAGATACAAGACTTAAAATCTTACCTGCTTTGCACCTCTGCACCT
>CAZNVI010000009.1:0-27646 GCA_964576705.1 uncultured Gammaproteobacteria bacterium
TAAACGGGCCGCCTCCAAAGCGGCTCCTGGGGGTTCGAGTCCCTCCACCCCTGCTATACTTTTCCGATGTCCCGCACCTATTATGCGAATTTTACGACCTCTACAGGCAAAATGAACAGTCAGCACACCTATACATACTTTTTACCATATCTAATTTTTAAGTAAAAATAATGATAAAACAGCAAGACTTATACCTACGAATCTTCTCCACGTCATTTTATCTTTATAAATCAAGATTGACAGAATTACAGGGATAGTTGTTGAAAACGAAGAAATTACAGTTACCAGCGATAACGATCCGTGTCCTAATGCTTTAAGATAAACATAAAATGCAATGAAATTTGTAATACCTATTAGCGTCCCATAAATTATGGACTTATCCGTAAAACTAGTAACTAACTTTCCCTTTCTGTTTGTGAAGTAATGAAACATGAAAACAAAAAAGGAATTATATAGATATGAAACAGTTATAAAAAGTAACGTATCAAAATTTGATGTTGCTGCTATTTTTGAAATTATTGGTGAGATCGCTGCAGCAATAACGGCACCGAGTACGAAAATTAACCCTTTATTAAATTTGCTGTATTTAATTTTTTCTTCTGCATGCCGTCTTCCTAAAAGATAAACTACTACTAGACCTAAGATAATTCCCAATGTTTGATATAAACTTGATCGATCTTTGAAATATAAAAACGAAAATGTAATGACAATTACATTTGAAAACTCAAATAATGGGTATACTACAGTACTCGGTACAAGTTTAATCGCTTCATATCTAAAAATATTCATTAAAAGAAAAACGAAGCCATTGAAAAAAGCTACATAGAGAAGTAATTGAAAGTTGAAATAATTGTTACTAGTTAAAAGAAACATTATAAAACTCAATATAAAGACTGTAACCATAAAAGATAAGGTTAATAATTTCGTAGAACATTTATTCTCTGCTGCTACTTTGAATAAGAACTTCTGAATACCGAAGAAAAGTAAAGACAGAACCGAAAGATAATACCAATTCATACCTGAATTATATTCCTATTCTTGCTTAAGTGGTAGGGATTGTTGAAGTGTAGTAAGTTCAAACTCGGTCAAGACCTTCCTGCACAAATTTTTCGAAGCTTTTTGTATTTATCAATTTCTTGCATATTCATCCTGTATATAATATAACAAAATACCATGATTGAAGACCGTTCCGATGAATCAAAACTCACTACCTTAGATCCTATTCTGCGATCCCTTGAATCCGGGAAAGCTATAAGAGACGATAATAAACAGACATGGAATTTATTAGTTGGTTCACTACTTAAAAATAAATGCAGAATTGTCGCGCTTCGCGGTGCAGGAAAGACAAATGGAGCTGACCGGGAAGAGTCCGACATATTATTATAAGAACAACTAATTCCCCGAGTAGCAGAAGCAATAGCCGCAGACGAGCAAGTAATCTTTATGTTTGACGGTGATCCAGACTCTCCTGAGAAGCCTGATATCGGATATTTCGCCGGAAGGATTTAATAATAATCGCAAAGGTGTTACATTTGTCGCTGTTCAGAAACAGAGCCGATATAAACCGCCCGGAGAAGGTGGAAATCTCGCAAATGCACACGGACAAAACTATGTGACATACGTATTTGCTGATAACACATATCCGGGAGACCATAATTCATTTACGCAAGATACTCAATTAGTTGAATCAGATAAGTATGAACAATGGTATATAGGCGGGTCAGGAGATATCGCAACAGCTCAACTTGAAGACTTCAATGCAAAAGTCCCGCAAGGCCAAAAAAGAAACGCTGTCTTTTTCAGAGTTCATAACAACCCGGATTTGGATGACGAGATTCGAAGAAAACTGGATACAGTTAGGGCAGGTAATGATGTTGAAACGATAGATAGAATTGAAAGACAAGTAGCTCAAAGAAAGAAAGTATTTGGCGCACATTGGAGTAATGACGGCCAGCCTTCTTTGCCAATTGACCGATTTCCTAACCTTAATGTTTCTTTTATCGTATAATATTGTTCTAAAGTTAGTTCCACTCCGGCCTCACACCTTCAATATTTAGTAATTCTTTATCAAAGCTTGCAAGCTTACCACGTTTTGATTGGGAAGCTATGATACTATCTGCCATATCAAGTTTTGAATCCTCAAATATTTTAATTGCTTCCGAGATATAAGGAGAGGTCTTGATATTATTTTGTGCTGCAAGAAATCTAAATGCCTCAATAATTTTATTACGAGGCAAATTGTATCGTCTATCAAAAACGTACTCAAGTTCGGGAAATACTACATCAGGTATGAAGATTTCTGCTGCTTCTTGTATCAGCTTTTCAACCTTTTTTGCTTTCTCAGGAGAATCATTGGTAAAAAAACGGATTAAGGTACTTGTATCAAGAATTACCTGCATACTTATTCAAAACGCTGCCTTTTATTATTTTTTTCATACCCTGTTTTGAAAGAGTTTGTTTTGTCTTTATAAATCCTCTCATTGCTTTGACGGAAGTTATAGGCTGCGCCACTATTTTGTTATCTTTAATAGTAAAATGTAACTTATCAGAAGTATTTAATCTGAAGTAGTCCCGTATACTTTTAGGTATGGCGACCTGTCCTTTTTGAGTGATTGTCGAAATTCCTTGCATAGTAATACTTACTATATCATGTATTACTTCAAATGTCAAGTATTACTTTTCAGATTAACAAATTATCCGGATCATCCGGCAAATCATCTATACCGAAAAACTCCTTAACGACTACTGACTTTATCTTATCGCGTTTTTGAGTATTAATGTATGGATAAATCATCTCCCTTTCTCCACCTATGCTCCCACAGTCATCCTCTACAAGAACATCCGGCATTATTTTTTCTGCAATATCAGCGTATGCTTCATATAAGTTTCTATATAAAATAGGTGATTCGGGAAAGTCATATTTTCTTAGCACCTCTACATCTTTTTTAATATCATTCTCATTCCGATGAGAGCTCAAATAAAATATCTCAACTCCTTTATCCTTCCATTTCTTTATTTTTTCATTCGCTTTTCCGATAGGTACATATGATTCATATTCGTGGACTGTTGGGTCATTTTCTCGCACTTGCGTAACTCTCTCCTGTGGAGTTTTCCCAAGTCCCGATTTATGCATTATAGAAGTGCCTTGCAGAAAAATTATTATTTTCATCTCATTATTGCAGTTATTTTATCAAAAAAATAATAGTGCTGCTCCATAACCCTTTCACCCTGAGCTAAAAACCATTATAATTTGTGTGGGAATATATGGAAAATTATTGGCTTATTTCGATAGTCATAACTATCTCTTTTCTAGGTGAATCCATTTTCGGATTCGGTGCGGGACTTATCGCGATACCGATATTAAGTATTTTAATAGGAGTTAAAGAGGCAGTAATTTTTATGCTGATATTCCAGTTTTTGACCGGTCTCTTGATAATCGGAACTTACAAAAACACACCATGGAAGACTGTAATTCCTATGTGCATTGCGTTAATTATAGGTACAGTCATTGGATCTTATGTACTTATAAGATTCAGTGGTAGATATCTAAATATATTTTTGGCGGCTTCAATCATACTTTTTTTAATAAAAACTGCTTACTTAAAAGGATTTAATCTTAATAAAAAATATTTAAAAATCTGGACTTATGTTTTCGGATTCTTAGGCGGATTGTTTCAGGGAATTATCGGAATGGGCGGCCCGGCGTTGACTATGTACCTTATGATAGCAGAAACGCAAAAAATTTATTTCCGGGCTGCTTTGATATTTCTTTTTTTCATAACCAGCATCATAAGAATCATTCTATTGCGCAATTCAACTTTATTCGAATCTAAAAATCTAAATATGGTAATACCCGTACTACCGTTTTATTTTATCGCGATTTTCACAGGACATAGAATACATACTAAAATTGGTGAAAAATATTATAAATCAGCGATCTATATCATTTTAGCATTCTCAGCAATCGTATTACTTGTAAAAAAATAGACTAATCCCACACTCCTTTTTGTTATAATTTAGATTTAGATAATATGATAATTAAGAAGTCTGATGCAAAACCAATTAGTGCAAATACGGAGTCAACTATCTGGGATTATCCTATGCCAAGCAGCGATACAGGCATAACCTATCAGAACCTCAACGGCAGACTCCCGGAAAAAGGCTGGTATCGCAATAAAGTTTGCCATGAAATCTTTTTTATAACTGAAGGGGCTGCACGATTAAATATAGATGGTAAAGAATACGAAGTTTCCGAAGGAGATATTGTAATCCTCAAACCAGGCCAAAAACATTACGGCAATTATATAAATACTTCACTAGTTACAATCACCTCACCAAATTGGTACGAGGATCAGTTTGAAGTAATTGAAGATAATTAATTGAGATATGGTAATTTGTGACATTTATTCTTATCTATCTTCCGATCAAAAACATCCCAATAATTAAAACTGAAGTGGCAATTAATTTTCTTTTCAATCCTTTGTATTCTTTAAAGATTATAATCCCGAGTAAGGGTACCAATACGGATGTAGCCAAAGTCATGGGGAAAATACGAGACACTTCTCCTCCTCTTTGATATGCGCTAAACAGCGCCCAGAAAGCCATAGAATAAAAAAACCCATTTGTCAGCACTCCGCTCCAATAACCACGCAGACGAAATGTACCCTTCAAAGCCTTAAATGTCCTTTTGTAATAAATGCTCAGCATGAATAAACCGGTAAAACCAAATGAAATTGAGATATAGCTTAACGGATTACCAAAATTAGTAAGTAATTTATCCCAAACCGCGCCCATTGCATAAAAAATTGTAGAGATTATTATTATCTTTTCATATTTCCCGAACCGAAGAACCGAAGACCCCCAGAAAAGTATAAAAATCGCTGACAAGATAATCAGTACTCCGGCAATTTTTGGTAAGCTTAAGTTCTCACTAAGTATTACCGCTCCCAGAATCAGACTCCAGACTGCACCGATGGAACTCAGTATTGTTTCTTCAGACAAATCGATTCTTTTAAGTCCGGTATAGTAACACGTTACAGCCAGCGAATAAGTGATAACCATACCTAAAAGCATCCAAATCGAGTTTGTATTTAAAGCAAAACTCCAACCGGTAACGATTGCCAAAATAAGACAAAATGTCCCTGTAATTAGTTGAACAGAGGATCCGAAAACAAGCTCGTCTACACCATCAACAGTCAGGCTCTTTTTATTTATAAGCGCGGAAATTACCATGAAACATAGATAAACCAAAGTGAGCCAAAACCATTCCATATTTATTTGTGATAACCATCAAGTGTTATTTTCCCATGTTTTATTTTCCAGAATTTACCAGTCGTCTTTTGTGAACAAATATCAACCGCGAGTTTTGCAACTTGCTCCGGCGTATTAGCATCGTAAGCATCTTGCGGAAAATATTTTTGAAGCGCGGTAGTTGAAGTATCAGACGGTGAAATGCAATTAACATAAATATTTTTATCTGCCAAATCCTCTGATAAAGCAATAGTTAAATCCTCCATTGCTCTTTTTGAAACGTAATAAGGTACCTGCCCTTTTGCTCCGTATATAAATGTGCCGGATAAATTAAGTATCACACCACCCTCTTTTATCCTGCCAGACAAACCATGAATAAGAAGCATTGGCGCGATCAAACCTACGTTCATAGTATCCAAAATAACTTGTGTCTCAAACTTACTAAAATCGATCCCGGTGTAAGTATGATCACTTCCATGCCAAATTCCTGCTACATTTACTAATACATCAATTACTTCAAATTTCGCTTGTATTTTTTTAATTAAATTATCTACCGATTCAGTTTTACTTAAATCTGCTGAGAAAATATTGGCTATTCCTCCGGCTTTTTCCACTAGTTTTCTGGTTTTCTCAAGTTCATCTTCTCGTCTAGCAATCAAGCCAACTGTTGCTTTCTGTCTGCCAAACTCTACAGCGATAGCTCTGCCTATCCCGATAGATGCCCCGGTAACAACTACAAATTTGCCTTTAAATTTCATAATCGTTTTAGTATAAATTTATCCCGTAAATCTCCCAGAGCTTCTATAAAAGGCTACGCTACTTTGTAATAAAAGGTAAACTTTCTGCCTTTTATAAAGCCTTTCTTTTTTGAAAATGCATACATCCTTTCATTCCCTTCCTGAACAAGAAGCCACATCCATGAACATTCTTTTTCCTTTAATCTGTTTACGCATTTGTCTATTAATAATGTGGCGACTCCGCGGTTTCTATACTCAGGTTTAACTACCAAATCTATAATATAGGCTTCTTTAAGATATGGATTAAAAGTCGCCAACAAGTATCCAGCCAAATCTGATCCGGTTTTTGCCGAAAGATAAATATCATGCGGACTTTTTATAAACCTTCGTAAAGTTTCTACTGCATAATAATCTGTACTACCGCTTTCAATATGTAACTCAGGGGTAGACATTCCTATTGCTCTTACTTCTTCAATGTCATCTTCTGTCAAGTCGGATATTTTTATATCGTCTGAAAACATAACTGTATTATAACAGCTTTATACTTCAGGGATCCGTTCCCTCCAGGTGGAAAACTTAATCTTTTCCCCACATTATTACACAGTATTTGCTATACTCAATCTATATGAAAGTAGACATCGAAGATATAAAACAGAAAGCAGAGCCAATACTTAAAGAAGCGGGGGTTACCCGCTCTTCCCTCTTCGGCTCTTATGTTCGTGGTGAAAATCAGGAAGATAGTGATATTGATATACTCATTGAAGTGCCGCGGGGAACGACATTATTCGATATCGTTGAACTACAAACGAGGCTAGAAGACAAATTGCAAAAGAAAGTTGATCTTGTTACTTACCGGTCAATTCATCCGCAATTACGAGATAGCATACTCAGTAGCCAATTTCCCATTCTATGAAAAAAGGTATTGAGATTTACTTGCAAGATATTATTAACAGTAGTGAACTTATCGAAAGACGCCTCAAAAATGTTACCCAAGAAATATTTGAGAATGATATTGACATACAAGACCTAATCGTTCATCGGTTATAAATTATTGGTGAAGCAGTAAAAAATATTCCTTCAGAGTTTAGAAATGCACACCCGGAAATTCCCTGGCATCGGCCTGCTGGTATGCGGGATAAGCTTATTCATCATTATGATTCAATAGATCTCCCAGTTGTTTGGGATACTATACGAGAAGGTTTACCTCCGCTTGTAAAAGAAGTGAAGAAGCTCCTTGAGGAAATGAAAGGTAAATTTGAATAATTAACAGACGCTTCGTTTATTCCACTAACATTTCGGCGATTTCAGCTAGATTTCCAGTATCTACCTGATGCGTATCAATTATTTCTGTTTGCTTGCCTTTCCGCATCAGAACGACTAAGCCAAATCCCATTTTTTCTTTCGGAGTCTGCAAATCTCCGGCGTATGAATCGCCTAACATTATGGCGTTTTCTAAATTTATTTTAAATCCATAATCAAGCTCCGCTTTCATAAATCCTTTTTGGAAAAAATCCAGATTAGGCTTATCTTCCGGATCGCCAATCGAAACAAGATTAAATTCAATCCCTTTTTCTCTTAAAAGCTCTATTCTCTCCCTCTTTAAGCCCTCTGAATACTCCGGCAAATAATCGAACTGCCCGTCACTTGCTAATTTAAGCCTTGCGTCGCTACTTGTCAGAAGATATATCGGACGATTATGTTTTTTGATTTCTTGTATTAGTTTCAACGCATGTGGAAAAACTATTGTTTTCTCAGTCAAGGTAAGCCAATAAGCATCGGCCGCTTCATGTATAGTCTCAGGTGAATATCTTACATTCGTCCTGTCTGCTGCCAGTTTTATGAATACCTCTCTGCTCCATTTCTTAATATGCCCGAATTGATCTTTTATTCTGATTTGGCAGTTTTCGATTTCAGAAATTAATTTCTTAAAACCCTCTTTTCCGCCTGTTATATGCGACCATTCATCATCGTGTTTTACTCTATATCCAGAAAGCATATAATTAAAAATGTTTATATATTCAGAATTTACTTTTTCAGCGTCAATTGTCGAACTTCTCTTTCTAAAGACATTTTTTATTCCTTCTGCTGCTTTCGAATTTATACCGGCGGTATCAATTAATGTATCGTCGATATCGAAAAACCAGAAAGACTCGCTCCATTTAATTTTATGTATTTTATTAACCATATAATTTATTATAAGTGAATTAATACCGCTTAATCCATTGCTTTTAATGCCTTATTTTGAAACAATAAATTATATATGCAACCAAACGATGCTAATTCGCCCGTAAATACCCCTGTGAATACTGATCCGCAATCCACTCATACACCTCCAACTCACTCTAAGCTAAAATTAGTTCTACTTGGGACAGGCGCAGTGATACTACTCTCCATAGGATTAGCAGGGGGATTCCTCTTGGGTGGGAAAAGAAATGCTAATTCTCCTGCTGTTACGCCTAGCCAGCAAATAAACAAACCTACACAAATCTTGTCTAAATTTCCCGAAATAACACCTTTGCAGACTATACCTAGCGCATCATATACTACAAATATTTATACTATTGAAGCAAATAAATTCAAAAAATTAACTACATACAATTTTTTGGGGAGCGGTAGTATGTTCGACGCAAGTGCACCAGTGATCACTAAAAATGGCTATATCTATTACGCAAATGGTAGCAAAGCTCTACGGTATTCTCTAAATAGTGAAAAGACAGAACTCGTATATGAACAGACTGAAAAAAATAGATACATAACGAGGATAGATACGAAATTCGAACCCTATGTGTATATTACAGAAATGCATGAAATGGAAGATGATCAGACTATTGCCGAATTTAATTTACAGACGAGGGCATATAGAGCTATAGGGCCAATTCCCGAAGTGGTGTATGGAAACCCAAGTTATCTGTTCCGGTCAAATACCGGTGATATTATAACTTCAATCGGCGGCGATGGATGCGGGGGCGGCGGGCCAGTGTATAAATTTATCGGCGATAAAAGATCCGATATAGCCAAAATAGGTATGGGGTGTGGCGAAGGACCGAATCTTATAGGAGTATTAAAAGACGAAAATGCTCTACTTCTTCTTGACAGAAAGATGACAGAAGAGATAAGCGATGATACGCCATTCGGAACTGAAACTTTACTGGGCATTTCCCAACTCAACGTAGATACCGGAAATAGAGAAACGCTTTTTGATTTATCTGCAATGCAGATTAAAAGCGCAGCTGTCCTTTTAGATACGGAGAAGAAACAGATAGCGATAATTTCCGAGGAAAATTTATGGATTCTGGATCTTCCCTCAAAAGCTATTAAGAAAAAGATTGCTAAGCCCCAAATAGCTACTTTTCAGGATCTTTTCGCAGATGATAAATTCTATGAGATGGATTATGGAAGCCATGAACTTGTGATATTTGATCTAAATTTAGGATCTATAGAAAGAGTGTCATGGGTCGGAGTTTTTTCTGATAATGATTATCCTACAATCATAGATATATATAATGGTCAACCGGTATTCTATACCACTAAATATAACGAGTAATCTATCCAGGAATTTGTAGTCCTGATACTAATCTACAAAAATACTTTTAATCTGTTTTTCGCCCTATAAACCTCACTAAATTATGCACGCCTTTCGCTTCGTCTTTATAAGTTCTACCATTATCATCCAGCAGAATAACTTGGAAATCCCGTGCGAAATAATTCATGGAGTACTTTGAGAAGAATCTCTTTGTTGTACCTTCAATTTCAAAAAGCTCCTGTTCAATCCTTTTTCCAGAATTAAACTCCGGATCATTAATTGAATTCACGAAAATTGCCAAAATACCACCTCTTTTTAGTACCCTCTTAATTTCACTAAATATCTTCTGCGTTATTTCTTCTGTAAAATAATGCAAGGACAGGTGAGCGTAAACGACGTCAAATGTCGCTTCTTTATAAGAAAAATCTGTGGTTAAATCTAGTTTCTCTGTTAAAATGTTAGTTAATCCTTGCTCTGAAATCTTTTGAGAGTTAATCTTTAATGCTTCGTCAGAAATATCGGTTGAAAGCACCTTATAACCTTTTGACGAAAAAAATCTACCATCTTGACCTTGTCCATCACCTAAGCACAGAACGTAACCTTCCTTTGGGAAATGCCCTAAAGCTTCTTCTGCGAAGATATTAGGCTTTTCTATCCAATCCTGCTTGGAATAATACTGATGAAGCTTGTCCCATGAATCATCCTTCTTCATGTTCATATGAACATATTGTATCAAAAATTAAACATAATAAAGAATAAACTGTGAGCTAAATAATTATTGGCGTTTTGCCAGATGGCTTATCTGTTCCACCTCTCAGTTAGAAAACTAGTTTAAATTTATTATTTATTAACTATAAGTTGTTATTTAAATTTTTATCATTTATAATTCTCTACCATGAACATGGCAGAGCGTTCAAATCTAGCAATCGAAATTGAAGCTAAGTATCCAGGCTTGGAAAAAGCTGTCTCCATTGCTAGACGTGCAACTACAGGATATTTCGGTAGATTTCGTCATGATACTAATGCCGTGATCCCTCCGCTTTTACTCTGTGACGCTGAACGATTAAATGAAAGAGTAGACCACGTCACTGCAGAATCAAAATACAGAGATGACTTAGTTAGAAGATTCGCACACTTTCAGCCTCTGGAAGGAGTGGTGTATATAGCGAAAGAAGAAGTTCAAAGTGAGCTTAGGAAAGGACCACAGGGAGTACAACAAATAGCGATAGTAATAGCTGAGGAATTCACACATGCTCTTACTACTTTTAGATTTGAAAATACGATCAGAACAGGTTTTATGGTAATCCCATATGGAGCTCAACCTCACGGGTTGAAAGCGGGAGCTATTTATGGACATGAACTCGAACCATATTCCGGATCATCTGACGATGATATTATTCAACTACCCCTCGGAGATCAACTTCTGACAGAAAATGCTACTAAATTTCTTCTCCACGGCTTGCTTTGGGACCTACAAACTCAATATCCACGAAAAGCATATCCATATATGGTAGTAACAACGAATCACGATAGAAGCGATAGAAATCCTCCTGCCGTAATTGAAAAAAGCCCAAGCGTTCAGGACCTAGTAGCTTTATCGCTAATCAAAGGAGACAAGAGAATACTTAAAAAGCCCTTCGATGGCAGACTATTACCGCTACTCGAGAATCCCCAGTTTCACATAGGAAGCTTAGCTCAGCTCCCTCCAAAAGATAATGATATATGGGTATTTTAATCTCTAGAGCAATAAAAGTAGAAAATACTCTGAAACTCTTCTGGATCAGATTTTACCCATCTTATAAATAGTATCCTTTAGCTCATGATTTGCTATTTATCAAGCAATCTTTCAAGATGTCTCACTTCTTGATTCACTTGGAGATAACACCGGCGCGTTATTAAATACCAAAAATAGAACATATCCTGGGTTAGCTATAATATTTTATAAAGACGGATTTGCTGATGAAGAAATTGAGCTGATATTAAAATCCCTCAGATTCACCAACTAAATATTTAATTATTTCTCCCTCAATTTTCCCAGATCTAGATAATCAGGCTTTTCGGAAAGATATTCATCTGGAATGACTACGTCTTTTGGAATAAAAAGTGTCTCCCGCCAGTAGCGCTCAGGCGAAACGTAAAAATATCCATTTGAAAAATCAGTGAGCACATGATGTCTCATATCCCGTAGATCCTTTGCTATAGTTATAACGCACTCTTTCTCAGTTAGCCACTTGAGGCTATACTTGTCTAATTCTATAGGATCGGTATAGGATTCTAAGGAGTAATGTCCATCGAATGCAAAATAAAGCTCCATATAGCTTACAACCAAATCATGAATAGTTTTATATCTAGGAAGTCGCCCTTTCAAGCCTGCGAATTTACTCTGGGCAAGTGATCCCCATAATCCATTTTTTTTATAAACACAGAGTATATGTTCCTCATCATTTCTGGCTAATAACTCAATTACAGATGTCTCAAATCCAAGAGTTAGCAAACAACAGCTAGCAAATAGCGCACTGTTATAACATTCGGCGTATTTATCCTTAACCACGTCTTTGATTGTCCTATCCTCGCGATATGGATCATAGGTGATATGTGCGTCGATATAAGCTTGGACTTTTTCGGGAGTATCTAAACTTCCTATAAGCTTCACCTCATCTTCTGATAGTATTTCTCCAATTCTATCCATATAAGTAACTATAATATAAATCCTATCAACTTTAAAATCCCACGTGGCCTAAGTTATTCTTTTGCGGATGGATAGAGAGCTTATGATACTTACGACTATTTAATCATCGGCTCTTTCATATACGGTGATATATCCCGATTGTAGATTTTTTTTTAATAATGTCATAAACCTTGCCCCTTCATCTGGAAAGACTCTTACCGGAGGACGGACTGACTTATCTAACACACCATTTTCAGTAAGCTGTCCTATAAAAGTAAGATCACCCTGCAAATCTAAAAAATTATTTTCTAGCAGCTTTCCAGTTACTAAGACTTCCTGAGTACCATCATCTTTTAATCGATATATTTCAATTTGCGGCATAGTGAGTATCTTACTACATATTTGCCTATCTAGCCATACTCTCCACATCAGGTATTTGCCCATGCTCCAATATTTGTTTACCTATACGATTTACCCTTAAAATTGTCTCTTCAATATCCTCAGGCGCGAGTAATCCCTGTAAATCTAACCGAAGTCGCTCCTCACGAGAGGTATCACCGAAATAATTTCTAAATATTTCTATCACTTTTTCAGGACACTGTTCACCGTAAAATTGCTTATATGTATCATGATCAGATTCACTTCCAGGTGAGTAAAAAGCGGATTCGTGGTCTATTGCCACTAGTCGAGAATTTTTAGAAAGCACATTCCACCACTCACGATCATTAGTTCTGACAATATGATCAAATATCCAAAGCTTATAAAAGTCATCTCTTAGCTCTTCTTCATTTACTTCAGATATAAGTTTAGTGTCTGGAATAAACTCCTGGAGACTCATCTGCTCACCTTCAACTTCTCGTATTACTGTAGCTGGCACAAAATCAAAACCTACTATATCACTAACAATATAAGCAGCAACCTCGCACTGGATATCAGAGTATTTCTCCCACTTACAAATTGCCTTTCCAGCATTTTCAACATCAACTACTTTTACTCGCTTACCACCGCCTTTTAATTCCTGAAATTCACCAAGCTTCCCCGTTAATAAAGCTTCTTCCTGAGCAGATCGTCTTTCCCTGTTTCTCGATTTATTTTTGCTTAAGTGGCCCAAGATATCTATCTTTTCCTCTTCAATTTCTAGTAATCCCGTAACCTCTGTCATATTCATAAAAAGTATATCATAGCTTTTTTTTATTGACTAAATTAAAAAATCTTAAGCGAGATTTGACGATCATGGCCATGATAGGATTAACTAACTGTCAGAGATAAAAGAATTCCCTAGATATAATCTATATTGCTACAATGAAATAAAGGACCAGAATATATTTATTATTAAATATACTAAACGCCTTAAGTTTATATTTAAAATATTTTTATAGAGATTAATAATATTAATAAATGGAATTTTGTAAGTTAACAATAACGGCTGTTTTAATAGTTTTATATTTATCAATTTTCTGATTAGTTAGTTACAATTCTATTTTTTTGCTCTGAGTCGTACTGTAATCGAGGAATAAAGCCTAACTGAGAGAAGTAAGAAATTCCGGTCCGAATAATCAGGCTGTTCGGAAAGATATTCATCTGGATTGAAAAGAATGAGACTACTATCGCTATTAAGAATATCTCACCAAATCCTGCGATCTATATGGGGTAGGTGTATTCTCCTCTAAATTTATTTGCATATAATTATTATCAAGGTTCAACATAAAATCTCCCTTCTCTCTTTGACCTGAATATCTCAAATCCGGGAGTCCGGTTAATAGTACTACCCGGGTAGGTATTTGAGATGCGATTATATTTTGTGCTGTAGAGCCTTGCTCCAAAGAACAATGTTTCAGTCCTATAAATAACACAACCTTCTCACCTGTTTCACTTACATACCTTAAAGCCTCTCTAGCCATTTCTTCATCCCTTCTTTCTAAAATTAATGACCTTCTATTGCGATTATACACGTCCAATTTTTGTTGTAATGTACTTATACCTTCTAATATATGCCGTAGATTATCGGGATTTGTTAATTCAACTATCTTATACCAAGGCAACAAGTAACCACTTTTCTTCCGCAGTCTCATAGCTTCTTGCATATCTCCTATACTAAAACTAATCAGCATCTGAACTAATAGTTCTTGCTCTTCTATTTGCTCAAGGAGAGCACTTTTATAACGACCTACTTTCTTATTACTAGATTTAAATTCATTTTCTCCAACATCTAACCCTCTTATAGCTACACCTGAAGCGTGTGCCTGTCTCAACATCTCTAACCGAGAGCTATACCCTTCCCTACTCTGGCGTCCAGGATTAAATATTATTTCGTCTTCTGGGCTTCCGCTAAACACTTTTCCCGAAGGCGTCCCTTCCAAAAAAATGGCTCCAAACCCCAATTCTTTTAGTACCGGTAACGCTTCAGTAATGAATCTCTTACTCCTTCCTGAACTATGGTTTTCACCTATCACCACAATCTGAGATCCATCAAATACTGCTCGATAGTCAATAGGACTGACTCTTGACTCTTCCTGAGGTCCGGGATGAACCTGGTCTTCTAATAAATTAGATCGAGCTTGATGTCTTTCGAGCATACGGGGAGATTATACACTACCTATATATAGGATCCTATAAAAATAGGCGTTAGTGTAAGCTTCTTCGCTACTCGGGGGTTTCGAGTTCGACTTGGATATGCTGGATCGAAGGAACTTTTCTTAGCACACGTCCTTTTATCTTATCAATTAACTTCTCCAATTCATCTGTTGTCAGCCTATCCTGCATATGAACCTCCATATTTACTAGTAAGCTATTTGAGCCAATCTGCATCGTTCGTAGATCCAGGACTTCTTTAACCTGAGGAATAGTAAGTGCGACTTTTTTTATTTTTTTCTCAATAACAAGATCTGCTCGCTTTCCAACTAGAAATCCTTTTATACCTATAATAAGAATAAATGCTAGAAATGCAGTCACCGCACCGATAACCATAGATCCCACAGCATCTGCACGTGCTTCATCAAGAATTTGATAGATTAATAAGGATATTAATCCACTTACAGCTGCTGTTGTTCCCATAAGATCAAGTACGAACGCATTTTTTGTAGCAACGGCACTTGCGTATAAAAACTCGTGACGTAATTGACGAATTGGTTTCCCTTTCATAAGCCTTTTGTAACTTAACGATAACGCATAGCCGTTAGTAACTATAGAAAAAATGAGCGCACCAAAAGCAACTATTATATGCGAAACTTCTTCCGGATGAAAAAAGCGGTTAATACCTAAGTAGATTGAGCCAGTGGCAGTAAGAGTCATCATGACCACAGCTGATATAAGAGACCAGAAATATATTTCTTTTCCATAGCCGAAAGGATAGCGCTTGCTTGGCTTTTTCTTCGAAAGTCTATGTCCTATTAGAAGAAATCCAGCAGAAGCCAAATCTGTAAGACCTTGGAGGAATTCGGAAAACATAACGACGCTTCCTGTAAATATAGCTATAAATAAATTAATAACAACATCAAGCAGATCAACAATAAACGATGTAATAATTACCCGAAATTCAGAAATATTCTTACTTTTGTTCATAGCTTTCGCATTACTATACCAGTTTTCTCAGATAGATGCTCATCATTCACTTCGAATCTAATACAACGTCCCGATCAGATTTATATAGCAAGCTCAAGCTTCTATAAATTATAGGGACAATTTAAATTGAATTTTACAATGAACTCGACTTATAATTAATACATGTCAAATAGTCTTTCTGATAAAGATATAAAAACAGTATCCTCAATATTCTCAAAAATTGAGCCTGGGCCACTACCTACTGAGATATTTAATCAATTGGCTCGAATTATGGTTACAACTACAGTTGTTTTTGTACCACTTTTATATGACAAATCCGATAGATTGCGTGTACTTCTAACGAAAAGAGATAAAAACGACACCTATTACCCAAATTTATTCCATCCCGCTGGAACTGTTTTACGACCAACAGATGTTACTATTGAAACTGCATTTAATAGAATTATAGCTTCAGAATTGAAGAATCCAAAAGTCCGGAACTCTCCTGTATTCGTTGATTACGTATTTGATAAAATTGAACGCGGCCGTGAAGTTTCCCTTATCCATTGGATTGAATTGTTAGAAAAACCCGAAGTTGGAGAATTGTTTTCAATCGATTACTTACCAGAGAACATCATACAGAACGACATACCGCGTATAAAATTGGCAGTAGATCACTTCTTATCGCATTAAATAATCGATCTATATAAATGATATATAAAGACCTAGAGTCATTAAAAGATCAGCTTCAAGAAGTGTTAAATTTGCTTCGAGTTAATGATTTCGATTGTATCTGTATTAGCGGCTAAATAATCAATTACCTCAGGGCTTCTTAATGTATTAATTTCAATCTCCCTTTGATAAATATAGCTAGATCCTGAAAAGATTAATCCTTCATCCGCGTGACCAGGATGACATGCTATCTCATGCGTTCCCCACGATAAATTACTGATTAATTCAATCAAATTATCAGGCGCTATTCCTCTGCCGATATTCCTATGCCTCCATGTCCTCCCATGAAATCCCACGTTAAAATTTGAATTAATAGCTCGTATCGGTATATGATTTTCATATCCGAACTTTCTAACAACCTCCCTAAAACCTCTTATTCTATGAATATGATGATGACTGTCAATATGGTCCGGTAAACGCCCCAAAAGATCACTAAACAATCCTATTTGTTTGTCAAAAGCATCTATTATCTTATTTTCGGACCATGTCAGAACTTCAGCGAACCTAAGCCAGCGCTGCAATCCTTCCCCTGTTAAATCAAGATGCAGTCCTATAGATATATTTGGAATCCTATCTATTTCTTTTACTTCACCAGCAGCAGGACCATAAACCATTACTGATGTACTTTTCACTACTCTCCCGTCCTCTAAAACCTCACGAATACCTCTATTGACTCCCTCACTTATGCCGAAATCATCAGCATTGAAAAAAATCCTTTTTTGCCTCTCATGCATTTGCATTCCTTTAAATAGTCCGGCCTTACATCATGCATTATACACAATATAACTTCCATTTAATTATATATCTCGCACATACTCCAGCCATAGAAGTGGATAATGGACCAGTCAGATTCTTCGAAGGAAGGCGCAGATTCTAAGTTCTTATTCCGACTTCGATTCGTATCCAAAACATAAAACTCGCTTTTTATAATTTCTCCTTACTCTTTATTTATTCCGATTATTTTTCACAATTTTTCACGATTGATGAATTATCGAGATCTATCAATATAAACCTCAAAAATTAGCTTCAGGGATTTTCTTGACAAACTTGTGAAAATTTGTGTTAAATGTCTATGGCACTTAGTTTTATTCCTGCCTGAATGACTAAGAGCCATTTACCCTAAGAGCATTGCTTTTCGTACCGAACTTATCATTCACATTATCGAAAGCGATGCTCTTTTTTTGTGTTCATCATACCGAGCCAAGAGATCGGAATAGAAAAACACAATCCGCCGAAGTGAACTTTCGACTGCGTGGCTGTAAACCATGAGATGAATTTAGGCGGCGGCGGATCAGTCTCAACTCGCACCTCCACCTCCACCCCCACCGCCTCCTCCGCCTCCACCACCGGAGAAACCCCCGCCTCCACCGGATGAGCCGGAGCTAAAAGAAGTATTCAGAGAAGACACCATGGACGAAAAGCTATTTGTAAAATCACTCCCGATAGTTGTATCTATACCTGAAACTGATGAATCGATACGATTACCGTTTGATGAATATACATGATACCAATAAGGATTTGAGCTGGTACTAACTTGAGACAGTATAAGGGGTAGGTATGCTGAGATCTTTTTCGAAACACCTAAAGCTGTTCCATACACTAAAATTTCCTCCCAAATCACTGCTGCCTGTGGCAGGCTATTTGCTATTTCTGACAGATCACCAATATATCTCTTGAAAGCTTGCCACTGTGCTGCTTGCACCTGAGCGTCTTTCGTCCATCTTCGAAAAAACATACCGATCATTACCACTGAAGCTATGATCCCTACAAGAATCCATAATATGGCTTTTAAAGATATCGTAAGCGCACCAAAAATCACGGCGAATCCAAAAGATGCTAATAACCAAAAAATTATATTACTTATTATGAAACGCGTGACCCACTTTTCGCTTTCAGGCTCAATAAAACCTTTCGAGTCAGCGATTTTTTTCACAGACGAAGTCCAGCGTTTGAAAAACACACGAGTGTTTGTAGGTTCAGTTTTCATCCGTTTCGTCAATACTTCCATGTCTACAGTGTTCGTGTCCAGAGAATCCCTAAACACGAAATCTAATACGTCTTTCTCGAAATCTTCAAGTTTTTTATCCGACTTATAATTTGTATCAATTAAGCGCAAAGAATATTTGTATTTAGTACCACTACCTATGCCTAAGATACCATGTGAGTACTTTCCTATTGCTTGTAATTCTATTTTTTTCTTTCTGGCAAGATCTAAAATAGTCGCCGAAAAAGAATTCGGCGTTACAGAATGATTCTGAGATAAAAGTGCTTCAACCAATGCTGGATGAAGTTTACTGGGCGGTAAATGTAAATATTCAGGCACAGTTATGGTTTTATATTCTTTACCGTATTTCATAAAAAGCCTGAACCAGTAAAGTATCCAGACTATTGTACCGACAATCAGAGCGACTAGTAGTAAAAACTTTCCGCGTTGAATTAATTGGGTATTTCTCATAAATCCCTCTTCTTCGTTTCGGATTCTAACTAAAGCATTTTCCGAGATGCTTTCCCCTTCAATTAAATTTGATGGGAATAAAACACGTACTTCGACAAATTGTTCAGATGGTAAATTTTCTACAGTAAATTCTGCTGTGTTGTTATCAATTATTCTTGAGTTGCCGCTTAAGGGACCATGACCCCATATGTATAACTGCTTAGGGCTAAGAGCGGAGGGCATATGGACACGAACTATAACGTTGTCCGTTTTTGCGCCCCATTTATCACCTATTACCTTCCAATAAAACTCACCGACGTCTTGATACTTTTTTAGAGCACCCGAAAGACGATATGAAAAAATGAAAGTTTTGTTTTCATTATATGAGCTGTGGTAAGCTTCTATATGCTGATCAGATCCCTGACGCCGTACGGCAAAATACCCTTCAGGTCTACTCGAATCTACGACTGGAAGAGCTTCATAAGTAGTACCATTACTATCAGAAATGCTTACATCATCAATTCTTTCATATCCTTGTAATGGAATATCCCAAAAAACCATGGTGAATGACCCGTTGAAGGAAAAAGTCCTTTTTTCAACTACGTCTATACTACTGTCTGTATTAATTCGATAGATAATATCAACCTTCGGGAAATAAAATGATTTCGATTGCGCGTGAACGACAGAGCGGTTAACTGAAAAACTGATAAAAGAGATAAAGAAAAAAAGAACTATAAGTACCTTTTTCACCTCTCTATTGTAGCGTATTTGTGAATAATAAAAAGCTTATTTTAAACTTGCTGCCTCTTCTATAAAATCAGATTCTGGCTCATTAAAAGAAGCTATAGTCCACCCAAGTCTCTGAGTGAGAGCTGCATATACCCACATAGCTATGGTGTTTTCCGAAATGCCAAGTTCGTCTATAATCCTCTGAAAACCAGCGGGCAACCTATCTTTAGGAATATTGGCAAAACTCCCTGTAAGATATTCTCCACTAGAGCCCATTTTCCCCACCAAATAACCTTCTGTGTCATATATATCTTTCAATTCTCCAAAGGCACTTTTAGGCTCAGGAATAAAACCAGAGGCCGATATAACATAATCGTATGTTGTTCGTATACCTCCCGAACTGGTAACAGTTATCCCATCCCGTCCTTCTTCATTAGCATATTCTATCGTACTTGCCCTATCAGTATCTGCACGAATTCTCTCCGTATTTGTATCATTCCAAACATTTTTATATCTTCTTCTAACTCCCAACCTATATTGGATTGCAGCTTTCAGAGGCTGACCATACCATGTGACCATAGGCATTCCCGGATATTCATCCTCAAAATCTTCAGGGTATGATTCTTGCGGAGCGTTACCTGCTAGAAATTCTATAATCGTTCGACCTGTATCACCAGCGCCTATTACTGCAACCCGTTTCTCTCCAAGTAAATCTACTAACGGGTACTTATTCGGATCACGGTCAAGATACATCTCCCATGCGCTTAGCAGTTTAGATATTCCGCTTAGACTGAGGACTCGGGGAAGCTTAAACTGAAATCTATCGGCCTGTCCTCTATCTGCAAATTCACGAAGACTTTCAAGCTGGGAATCTATTTCGTCACCGGCTTCTCCATATAGTCTGTTTGATGATTTATCCTCAAATGTACTTGTCTCCGTCCCTGGTCCTCCAAGAAAAATTACAGTTCTAGCATAAAGATAACGAGATTCTGAAGTAGAAGGATCAATTAAATATAGCTCTGTACCATCTTCGCTTAGACCATTTGGTATGACCTCCTGTCCCGTGATAATGTCATGCGTGTTACATGCAACTACTGCTGCAGTCCCCTCACCTAAACGCTTAGCGCTAATATACTCTCTCTCACTTAAATCATCACAAATCACACTTTTCGCTGCTTTATCTACCAGAGCATCACCGATACTTGGCTGATTTAGCATACCTCTCGGCCTGGTGGGAGTAGTCGATCCTCCAGAAAAAGGCAATTGTCTGCCTGTAGGATCATCTTCGTCTACTGTACTATTTAGAAAAATCGGCCTTGAACGCATAGGTTCACCCAGTCTTTGTTCCCTCGTTATTAATGTCACTTTCCGAAAAGGCGCAAGTATTGAAGCCAGAATAGCTGTTTGCGGACCGCCACCTATTATCACGACGCCTCTTACGACTCTTTCTCCTCTGAGAGAGGCTTCATCGATTTCGTCAAGGCTATACTTTGTGCTTGCCTTGGCTAAATCATCTATAATTTTCATTAACTCACGTCTTGTAGTGTCTTCAGAAAGCATCATTTCGATAGCTCTTCCATAGGCGTTAGAAGGAGAGTTCAATGCCTCACTATGATCATTCGGAAAAGAATTAATCATCTCATGAGCTTCGCTTGATTTTTCAGTAGTCGCTACGTCCATATCGAATTGATCCACAGCCTGTCTTAGAGGATTTCTGAAAGGAAGTTCACGGGCTCTATCTAAAATAGGCTCTATATTTCTTTGGGCATTAGCTTCAATTAGCCTTGACATCAACTTTTCTGGTGTATATCCTAATTCCCCAGCGACAGAAGCTAAAGAATTTTTTAAAAACAGTCTTACTACCCCATCGTAATCAGCAGCTGTCCCATTTATCGCAACCAATCGCCTAGCTTCAGCCGGTGTCAATCGTGGCCTCCTTTGGGTTAAAAGGGCGCTAAGAGGAAATGAATCAAGAGCTAACAGCTGCGATATCCGCTCAGTGTTAAAAGCTGTAATCCTATCAGCTGGCTTTTCATTTAAAAATCGTGTCTCTAAAGCAGATTGAGGTCCGAATAGCCAGCATAAAGACTAGACGACTCATTCTTATAAATATATTTTTCAGGCTCAAACTTGTTTAGCTTAATTCCTTTATCTGATGGGTATATCGGCTCTATTTCTAGCATAAATTTAGACCTATAATTATACACAGGAAGATAAAAATTTGCAAGCTTGTAGACTTATAATTAAGTGGAGATAAGGGGATCAGAGATGACTACCTTTAAGTTGCGATGTGTTACGTAAAGTTCTTTTTTCGGCTTCTTTATGGCTTTTCTCTAAAGCATACAGGCTGATTCCTATTAATCCAAGCCCTGCTCCTAGAATACTGCCTCCTATAACATCTGTAGCCCAATGCTCACCCAAATATACCCTAGAAAGAAGCATCAGAATATTAAATATCACTACCCCGCCAATTATCGCTATCTTCATATATTTCGGGAGTTTTTTAGTATGCCAAATAAACAGTATTATTAGTGTGGATAAAAAAACAGTCCTTCCACTATGTCCTGAAGGATATGAGTATTCAGATCTGACATGGAATTGAGGAAACTCGATGAGGCGCTTTGTACGAAGTAAGAACTCTGGGGGTGGAATATTTTCGACGACTGTTTTTCCGAATATTTCAATAATATGAAAAAGGCCGAAAAGAAAAAACGTGATAAACCCTGCGATTATTTTTCTCTTTACTAAAAGTATTAAAAATAATACTCCGGTTGTTATTTCAAACATCCCAATTATACTAAACCAGGAAAAAATATCGTCAAATCTTCTACTTATGTTACCCTGTAGCCTGACTGTGGTATCAAAATCGATTTGTTGAAAAATATTTATATCAACTAGATATGAAAAAATTATGAAAGCTAAAAGAAGAAAACTGCCTAAGAAAAAATAAGGTTGCCATGTGCGCATTTACTTATGATAACACAAGGCATTATCCTTATTCTGATGAGGACATATCGCGTACCCACTCAACTACTTTTTTACCATATTTTTCATGAGCAACTACATATTTTAAATGCGCGAAGAAATAGTTTTCAGGATCTCCGGTAGTCATCCACTCGCCTTTTGTTTTCACTACTTTAACAGTATGAGTTCTGGCGATATGCGTAATCGCATCGACTGTCCATAATTCTCCATCTTTTCCTGTATTCTGTGGGTTCAAATAAGTAAATACATCCTGCTTCACCAGATAACGGCCATATGAAGCCAAGTTGCTAGGTGCGTTTTCGCGATCTGGCTTTTCTATAATATTATCCAATTCATCTTTCGTACCTGCTTTAAAACTGATAATTCCGTATTTATCTACTACATCCATCGATACTTCCTGAGCCATGATGACGCCTGCGATTTCAGGCTGAGCCATATATGCATCAATCATTAATTTCGCATCTCCTGGTTTTCCGAATACCACATCATCACTATAAACAACTAGAAACGCTTCTTCAGTTTCAACGAACTTTTGGGCTGAGGCTATAGGTGAACCATTGCCGTAAGGAAGACTCTGATCTTGCTCGATCACTACGATTTTCGGGAAGTTTAATACATGCTGAACCGGCTCATAACGGTCCTCTTTACCTTGAACTGCTAGTTGTTTTCGGATGCGGTTTACGCTGTTGTTGAAGTAATCTTCGTAAATAGGCTTACCTTCGGGGGTCGCTACAATTATAATCTCCTCTATTCCGGCCTCAACGCATTCTTCCACTACAAACTGCATTATCGGCTTATTTCCTAAAGGCATCATTCCTTTAGGTATGGTTTTAGTGATCGGAAGATATCGACTAGCAAAACCAGCATCGGTTACGACTGCTTTCCTTACTTTCTTCACCATATTTCTGCATTGTACAACAACTTCATCTTCCTTTACAAGCTTACAGGTATCTGATAAAATACCTTAGATTCGAAATTTAATTTCGGATTTTATTTTTATGGTAGCGCCTTTTAAGTTCTTGATTGAGACCAGAGACGAGTTGCAAAAAGTTACCTGGCCGTCAAGACCTGAAGTAATCAAACTTACTCTGGTAGTTATCGTATTAAGTACGGTCGTCGGCATATATATAGGAGGCGTGGACTTGATGTTCACGAAAATGTTAGAAACAATATTAAAGTAAAAATCAGAGATAAAATCTCAAAAATACAGATTAGAGATTAAATCTTTGAGATCTAATTTTTAATCTTTTATCTTGAGACTTCGGCTGAGCTCAGTCGAAGCCCTAGAAGGAATATATGGATCAAACAACTCAACCAACAGTAGAAAAACAACCAGCCCAAGACCAAGGTAAATGGTATATCGTACATACCTACGCAGGCCACGAAAATAAGGTAGCGAAAAACTTGCAGCAACGTATCGCATCTTTGGGTTTTGAGAAAAGGGTTTTCGATATTATCGTTCCGACCAGAAATACCATAAAAGTATCACAGGGTAAAAAAGAAAGTGTTAAAGAAAAAATTTTCCCGGGATACGTACTCATAAACATGATTCTGGATGATGAAACATGGCTTTTAGTTAGAAGTACTCAAGGTGTAACCGCATTTATCGGAGCCGGCAATAAACCGACAGCTATTTCAGACAAAGAAGTTGAAGCAATAAGACAATTCATGAAGCAGGAACAGCCTCTCTATAAAACTGCATTTACTATAGGTGAAGCTGTAAAAATCATGGATGGTCCCTTAACTGATTTTCTGGGCACAGTTGATGCCATAGATGAAGCTCGGGGTAAACTTAAAGTATTAGTTACGCTTTTCGGAAGAGAAACCGTAGTAGAATTAGATTTTCTTCAGGTGAAGAAAATCTAAATAAAAAATTAGAAATCTCCACCAAAGGCGGATCCGCCTCTGGAGGAAAATCTCAGAAATATCCATTCGATAAACTCAGGATCCTGAGCTCTTCGAGTCTGAGCGATGAGGCTCAGGTCTCAGAGTCGAATGACTGGTCGAAGGACAGATTATAAATAATATATTTGAGATCTCATTTTTAATCTTTTATTTTGACTGAATCCCGATTAAATCGGGAGAAAGGAACTTGTGGCTAAAAAAATAAAAACACTTATAAAATTGAATATTCCTGCAGGCTCTGCTACACCGGCGCCACCCGTAGGTCCGGCTCTAGGCCAACACGGTCTTCCTATCATGGAATTCGTTAAAGCATTTAACGATAAAACCGCAGACCAAAAAGGCAATATTTTACCTGTAGTTATCACCGTATTTGAAGACAGAACCTTTACTTTTATTACGAAAAAGCCGCCTGTGGCTGAAATGATTAAAAAAGCCCTACAAAAAGACAAAGGCTCACAGAAACCCGGCCGCGAATCCGGAGGCAGTATTACTAAAACACAAGCAGAAGATATAGCCAAGCAAAAAATGGAAGATTTAAATACTGATGATGTTGAAATGGCAGCCAGAATTGTCGCAGGAACTGCACGCTCTATGGGAGTGGAGGTAAAATAAGATGGGAAAAATTAGGATTAGAACAATCGGAGATACAGAAACCGAAAAGAAGCAGCAAGAAGAAGCCCGAAAAAGAGCTGAGGTAAAGCGTGCAGAAAAAACCCACCCGCATTCGCCTGAGCGAAGCGATGGCGGGCAGGCAGCAACTTCTGAAACGCAAGACGCTATTATCGTTGAAAGAAAAAATACTGATTCTCACGATTCTGTAAATCCTTCAGAAGAAAGTAAAACCAAAACCGTAAGTAAATATAAAGCCAAAACAACGAAAAATAAACGATCCGACAGCTACCAAAAGGCTTATTCTAAAGTAGATAAGAACAAAATATATAAATTATCTGAAGCATTAACACTTCTTCCACAGCTAAAACTTACTAAGTACGACGAATCAGTAGAACTCCATATAAATACTACTGATAAAGGAGTTTCAGGAAGTGTGACCTTACCGCATGGAACAGGCAAGAAAACGAGAGTCGCCATAGCTGATTATTCTGAAAACCCCAAAGGAGTTGAAGAATTAATTAAGAAAGTTGAGTCAGGGATAATTGATTTTGAAATATTGATCGCAACGCCCGATTCTATGCCCAAATTGGCTAAAGTCGCAAGGTTTTTAGGTCCCCGCGGACTTATGCCGAATCCAAAAAACGGTACAGTAACCCAAAAACCCACTGATTCTGCTAAGAAATACGAAGGAGGTCATGTCAATTATAAGACAGAGGCCAAATTTCCAATTCTTCATATGCTGGTTGGAAAACTATCTTTTGGCCAGAGTAAACTTGAAGAAAACATTAAAACAGCAATTGATGCTATACAGACGAAAAATATCAAAACTGTAACCTTAAAATCTACAATGTCACCCGGACTAAGAATAAATTTTGACCAAACTAGCTAATTCACCTCATGTCCACTCTTTGCCTTCATAGCTTGACAATGAATCGCCAGAATCACTACTATAAATATAGCTATGAAAGCCTTGTGGAAGGATAAGCTGCTATTATTGGTCGTTGCATATCTTCTGGTTGTTTTAGTCGCTATCCCGTTAACTCTTGTAACTCTTCGCAAATCCACAGACAGCACAACTAAAGCATCTGGATCTGTAGCACTTAGCTATTCCCCATCCCCTATTCAAAAAGTCACAGCGGAAACTTTCAACCTTGATGTCATGATAGACCCTGATGTACATTTAGTTTCATTTGTAGCAATCGACATATCGTATGATCCTACTAAGCTATCTATAGACGAAAATACAGCTTTCCAGCCGAACTTAGAAAAATTCCCGATGATATTAGAAGGTCCAGTTTTTACACCTGGAAGGATTAGAGCCAACCTTTCTATAGGTAACGACCCTACCAAAGCAATAAATACAACTACTAAAGTAGCCACTATAACTTTCACAGCCGAATCTCCAACAAGCGGACAGGAAGATTTAGTTCATTTCGGTGAATCATCTGTAGTATTATCAGTAAGTCCTACCGATAATGCGACAGAAAATGTATTAAACTTTGTAACGCCGGCTCAACTTACTATAACAGGCACTGATACCGGTAATGGTGGACCACCGGTAACACCTATCCCTACCTTCGGTGGTCCTACTCCTACAATTAGCGATCCGACTCCAACGAGCGACGTACCGACTCCTACTGTAAATATTACCCCTCAACCTACTTGTACACCGTTCCCACCTGAATGTTTAGAAAACGATTCCTTACCTATATGTCAAGATATCCCCCAGGGAGGTTATTGCGATGGCGATACGACACCCACTCCTACACCTGTAGGCCAGGCTACTCCTACGCCTATTGCCTGCCAAAAAGAAATAGAGACAGACATCATGGTAGTTATAGACTCTTCACTAAGTATGCATGGAGACAGGATCATGAATGCAAAAGAATCCGCAAAAAGTTTCATCACGCTACTCGATAGCGATCCGAAAAATAATTACGGTGTAGTATCATTTGATATGACTGCCAGACTATTAAACCCTCTGGAAAGAAATTCAGTTGCTGCTAAAAACTCAATTGAGCAGATTTCATTAAAAAAAAGAACCTGCACTAAATGCGCTATTGAGATAGCAGATGACGAATTAAGCACAAATGGAAGACCAGATGCAAGTAAAATAATGATAATTCTGACAGACGGAAGAGCAAATGTCGGCGGTAATGGTGGCGGGATAGAAGCTGCAGAAGAAGCTGCACTGAATGTAGCTAAAAACAGTAAGACTCAAAATTTAGTAATATACGCAATAGGCATAGGGGATGCTGTTAATCAAGCCTTTCTTGAAGAATTGGCTGAATCTAAATCAGGCCTATACTACTTCGCAGCCGAACCTGTAGAGATAAGTGAAGAATTCGAAGCATTATTTAACGAAATCTCAGATGATATCTGCAAAATCCCTGAAATAGCGGCAACTGCTTACCCGTCACTCACATTCCCGACTGCACCAAATGGCTCGGTAGATCCTGCCACTATCATATTAGTCATCTTACTCTTCCTCCCTCTCTTCCTCCTTATCGGCCATCTACTGGTATAACGAT
>CAZNVI010000010.1:0-1871 GCA_964576705.1 uncultured Gammaproteobacteria bacterium
GGTAGAGCAGTCCCGACTTAGTCGGGATTGGTTAGAGGTTTATGTATTTATATATTCTTGAAAATAGTTTATCGGGAATATTTTACATTGGTATAACCCTTAATCTAGACAAAAGAATCGCTCAGCATAACAGTCAAAAAACGCATTTTACTGGTAAAATAAATGGGAATTGGAAGCTTATATTCAGCAAATTATATAAAACAAAACTTGAAGCTAAGCAAGAAGAATTAAGGTTAAAAAGGGCAAGGAATAAAAAATACATTCGATGGTATATTGATAATCATGGGCCGCTAGCTCAACGGTAGAGCAGTACCCTCTTAAGGTATTGGTTCGGCGTTCAAATCGCCGGCGGCTCACAAAATTAAAAACCTTAGTTTTATCTCGATATAGTCGAGGATAGTGATAGAGCAGTCCCGACTTAGTCGGGATTGGTTGGAGGTTCGAGTCCTCCCAGGCTCACTATATTTCGATTAAACTTCAGATAGCAAGTTAAATATGTACTTTGCTAGTCTACTTAACCGGAGGGTTAAGATTGATTGCTATTAAATTTAGCCTAAAAATAATTGATTTGAAACTTATAGTATGATATTATTCTCTTCAATTTATGCAGAAGGAGAGCTTAAGTCCTATAAGTCGTCGGTCAGTAAGAATAGGTGAACTTGAAAGAATAGAAGTTAAAAGAAAAGCCTTAGTGGATAAATTAGAAGCTGATCCAAATATCGTTCTTGGGTCAATGCAGATAAATCCTCGAAAATCTCCCGAACAAGTAGAATCACAAGTTAGGCGAATAGTTGATACAGTACTAGAAAAAGATGTATTGCATACTGTCGAAAAATCAGAAATAAAAGTACAATTAGGAAATTATAGGAGAGCACAGAGATATCAAAGAGATTTGGCCTCTCTTCAGTTAAGAGTAAATGATACTGCTCAAGGACTTGCTGAAGGTCGGGTAACCGCTGATGAATTTTCAAATACCACGAGTGAATATGGTACGTTCGTAGCGCGTCATTCAGATGACGACGGAATTAAAACAGGACTCGCGTTGCTAGCTGAAGAAGAAGAGTGGAATAGACAGCGCGAAGCGAAAGTGGAAACAGAAGAAGCGAGGCTTGAAAATGAAAAACAGGAAGGGACAGTTTATCAGGCTGGATCGGTAACACCTAAAGGAGAACCATCGAAAAAAAGAGGAAGACCGACTCATAATTCAGATATAGCTTCAGACGATTCAGAAGACAATTTTTTAACACTCGGTGGCATAAGTTTTAAAGGCAATGCGGCGCGAATTTTAGAGTTATTATCTACAGGACCTATTACAAGAAAAGCTTTAGAGAGGGAATTATATCCAGGGGTAGCTCACGCAGTAGCTGATCCTAGGGTGGGTACAGTTATAGGTGATATAAGAGGAAGGCTTGAAGGTAGTGGGTTTGAGCTAAGATTTATAAAAGGCAACGTTCCTGGTGACCCAAAAGCTAGAGGCTACTATAAGTTAGTTGAAGATCCTACCGTTGCTCTAGGGGTGGAAAAAATAAAAGGAAAGCCTAGAGATGAAAAATTCGCGAGTTCGGAATCTTCTATTGAAGCTATAGCTAGGAAAGTTATAAATACTCTATCTCCTGCGAGTCCCACCCACATTCTTACTTTCTCAGAGATTAAATTGCAGATCGGAATAAATGATGATGAATTTTCAGCTGCAATGGATATGGCCGAATCTATTTTGGGAGAAGGTGGTAAGCGGGTAGTCTCCGTAGTAAATCGAAAAGAGGCGGGAAATGATGGTTTATATATCGAAAAAGAACGAGAGAGGCCTTTGCCTAAGATGGAAGTTAGAGGAGAAGAAATAGAAATTAGAAGAAGAAAAATTACCCTTACTT
>CAZNVI010000010.1:1971-22560 GCA_964576705.1 uncultured Gammaproteobacteria bacterium
ATACAACCACTAAGCGAAAGGAAACTTGAAGCATTGTCTAAGATGGAAGTTGATGCCCCGGAATTAATACCAACATCTGATAAGAATCAAGAAAAAGTCCGTGCAGGTAAGTTAAGGAGGAAACGTTCTGAAGCCTTAGACAAAGTTATAAAGATGATGGAAGATCCAGATTTTGACGACAAAATGCATAATTTACATGGACAAAATATTAAAGTATGGGAGTTAATAATGAAAATAACTGAACTGATAGGAGTAACAGCGCTATATGGCGATGAAGCTGTAGATATACCTTTGCAACGCTTGGAAGGCATCGAAGTTTTTAAAAAATTATTTACAGATCCTGACGTAGAAAGTAAAAAAATTAGAGTAACTAGCTTCAACAAAAGAGTAGATCCTGACCCTGGAGATTTTTTACGAGTTATAAATAGTTTATCTTCTAGATCTGCAGGAGAAGTTGTGTTTGACGCTGGCACTAGACCGCAAAAGCCTATAAAACCAAGAAAATCTACTAGATCTGAGACTTTGAGATCTAAAAGGCAGAAAAGAAGCGGTACAAAACTCGAGAAAAAAGATCCTGAAATAAGAGAAAGAATACTCGAAATTTTTGATATTATTTCAACCAACCAGTCTTTTGTAAGACCGATTGGCACAGAAAGAATGCTCCGTGAGTTTCCTGAGGTTACACAAAAATCACTAGACTCTTTTATGCTGGAGCTTGAAGTTGAACATAATTCTCATAAAAAGGCTTTAAAGCCGAGATTTGGTGTTCGCGAAATAGCAAGGTTATACTATAAAAGTACGTATAAAACTAATTTAACATCACAGCAAGAAAGGAAACTTAGACAGCTGGTAGATGAGCTATATCCTATTTGGCTTGAAGCTCGCAATGAAACTAACATAGATCATGATAGTATTTAGATAAACCGTTTTACCTTCCTTCGGTATTCCTTGTATTCTTTTTCGAACTTTTCTTCTAATAGTTTTTCTTCAACCTCAATTTGTTTAGTAAAATAAATCAAGTGGAGAATCGGAAGAAAGAAGAAAATACTTCTGAGCGTTAAAGAAAATCCTAAAAGTAAAAAGAATGTACCGACATAAATCGGGTTTCGTGAGTAAACGAAGGGCCCAGTCGTAATTAATTTGCTTTGTCTTTTACTATCATGCTGTCCTGGTGGACCCCAATACTTTCCCATCGTAATTCTGGCCCATATATCTATAAATACTCCTAAAAAGAAAAGAATAAACCCCGATATGGCTATAAAATTATCAAAAGATGTCTCAGGTAAAGGAAAATAAAAAAAGCTGATAACCTGAGGTAAAACTATCACTAGCAAAAGTAAATAAGCATTTAATATCCCGTCAGAAAAACGTCTCCCTAAAGGCCTCGGGTCTGCGTAAATCCATAAAAAACCGATAACTAGTAATCCGAAAACTATTAACATCATCATAAATTCCATGATACTTTATCTATAGACAAAAAGCATCAGTTTAGGTAGTCTAAGTACATGGGCTTGATCCAAAATTATGATGAATTAAATATATCTCCGGATCGTAAAATCATACTTGACCTTATAGAAGACGGTTTATCATCACTCCAACCCGAAAACGTCCTTAAGAATAATATTTCATTAAATAACAACATTCTGAAAATCCAAGAAAGAGAATATAACCTTACAGAATTTAATCGGGTATTTTTAATAGGGTTTGGTAAGGGATCAGCAGGCAATTCCGCATTGGTTGAAAAAGTTTTAGGGGACAGACTTAATGAAGGTTTCGTTATTGATGTAGCAGATCATGAATTCGATAAAATTCATTTTACTTTGGGTACACATCCTCTCACATCTCAAACAAATGTTGAGTTTACGAAAAAAGTAGTTGAGGATTTTAAAAACTACAATCTTACAGAAAAAGACTTAGTTATAGTGGTCATATGCGGTGGCGGATCAGCGATGTTCGAAGTGCCTTTAAATGTAACTTTTGAGCAAAAACTTGAAGTTGATAAGATCCTTCTTTCGTGTGGCGCAAATATTAAAGAGATGAATATTATACGTAAACATTTATCAGCTGTAAAAGGTGGAGGATTGGCGAAAATACTTTATCCATCAACTGTGGTCACACTCGTGTATTCTGATGTACCGGGAAACGACTTATCGACTATCGCGTCAGGCCCAACAGTGAAAGACAATACAAGCTTAAGTGATGCTTATTCCGTTTTAAAGAAATATCCGCAGTTATCCGCTATTAATCTGCGTGAATCGGATTTTTCAGAAACACCGAAAGAAGACTTTTTTTTTAAAAACATTACTTCTTTTATCGTACTTAGTAATTTAACTGCTCTAAAGGCGATGCAAAAAAAAGCAATCACACAAGGATTTAAAGCTGAGATTTTATCAGACCGGTACCAAAACGATGCGAATACAGCAGCGAAAGAATTAATAGAAAAAACTAAAGAAGGACAAATATTGCTGATAGGCGGAGAAACTACGGTAAAAGCAGTGGGGGGTGGGCAGGGAGGACGCAATCAACATTTAGCTTTAGCTGCATTGGAATATATAAAAGACGACATAATAATAGCATCTGTGGGTACAGACGGTTGGGATAATTCGCATAATGCCGGTGCTATAGGTGATGAATTAGTATTAGAAAAAGTTAAAAAACTTGACTTAAACACATCTGATTTTTTATCGAAAACTAATTCTCTTGCATTTTTTGAAAAAACAGGCGATGCTATAGTTACAGGAAAATTACCAAGTAACGTAGCAGATTTGGTTATAGTTTATAAAAAAAGTCATCCCGGACAAGATCCTAAATCCCATGGGATCCTGAATCAGGTTCAGGATGACAATTCAGAGACTCAGTATGGCGATAATACATTTATGATTCCAGAACTATATGACGAGAAAATAAAGTTTCTTGAAGAGAAGGCAAATGAGATAAGACAGCTCATTATTCCCACGCTTTTGGAAGCAGGCTCAGGACATTCAGCAGGACCTTTAGGTATGGCTGATATTTTCACCTGCATGTATTTTCATATACTCAACATAGACCCCACTAATCCTACAGATCCTGACCGTGACCGTCTGGTGCTCTCAAACGGCCATATTTGTCCTGTACACTATGTAACACTAGCTGCTCGTGGATTCTTCCCTACAGAAGAACTTAATACTCTTCGGAAGCTTAATTCAAGACTTCAGGGTCATCCTCACCGGGGGGCTTTACCTGGTATAGAAAATACTTCAGGTCCTTTAGGCGAAGGTTTATCTCAAGCCATAGGAATGGCACTTGCTGGGAAATTAGATAAAAAGAAATATCAGGTATATTGCCTTACGTCAGATGGGGAACACCAGGAAGGAAATACTTGGGAGGCGATAATGCTTGCCGGGAAACTAAAGATTAATAATCTTACCGTAATAATAGATAGGAATAATATACAAATCGATGGATTTACTGAGAATGTCATGCCCATTGAGCCTTTAGGGGAAAAGTATGAAGCATTTAATTGGCATGTTTTAGAAATTGACGGACATAATTATCGTGCGATAGTGGATGCAGTTAGGGAAGCAAATTCAGTTTACGAAAAACCATCGGTCATAATTGCACATACCATACCCGGACGAGGAGTGGATTTTATGGAAGAAGATTATACATGGCATGGAAAGCCCCCGAATAAAGAAGAAGCAGAAAAATCTTTACAGGAACTTAGGACATTGCAAGGAAAAATACTAAGCGAACATGAATAAAAGTAAACTTTATCTGATTGCAAAAACTTGTATACTCTCCGGGTTAAGTCTTCTAGTATTTAATATATTATTTACTATTGTAGTGAATTTGGATAGGGTACTAGGACTAGGTTTGGAATTTACAAATTTATATGGACCATTCCTACTAGTATTATTCATTTTTTCATTAGTATTTTACTTATTAACAATGCAATATATAGTTAATTTTTTTGCACCAAATAACAAAAAACTGTCCATATTCATAATAGGTTTTCCTATAATAATCTTTATTATGCAAATGATTTGGGTGCTGTATATTTCTATGACTTTAGAATTACCTAATACTCCCTTACCATATTAAGTATGTTAAATTCTGATTTAAAGTTAAATCCTAAAATATTTGATAAAGATGTTGAGATGAAGGCCACCCGTGAGGGGTATGGAGAAGGTCTGGTTATTTTAGGAGACCAAAACCCAAACGTCGTAGTCCTAACAGCAGATTTATCTGAATCCACTCAGTCACATCATTTCGAGAAAAAATATCCGGAAAGGTTTTTCGAAGTTGGTGTAGCAGAGCAAAACATGGCAGCTGTAGCAGCTGGCTTGGCAGTATCAGGAAAAATAGCTTTTATATCTTCTTATGCTACTTTTTCACCGGGAAAAAATTGGGAAACTATAAGAACCACTGCAGTATATAACTGGGCAAATGTAAAAGTCGCTGGACATCATGCAGGTGTTATGACGGGACCAGATGGCGCGACTCATCAAGCTACAGAAGATATCGCGATAACTCGTGTCTGGCCGAAGATGACAGTCTTCGTACCTGCTGATTCTATCCAAGCGAAAAAAGCTACGGTTATGGCAGGAGAGATAGATGGACCAGTCTATCTACGGTTTACGCGTGATAAAACACCAGTATTAACCACAGAAGAAACACCATTTGAGTTGAATCAAGTCCAAACATTCTGGACCACTGATGCGCCAGTTACCACTATATTTTCAATGGGATATATGACGTATTATGCATTACTGGCAGCGAAAGAGCTTGAGGAGGAAAATGTACATGTTGAGGTAGTAAATGTCCCTGTTATAAAACCCCTTGATGAAAAAGGCATCATTGACGCTGTAAATAAGTCAGGTGCTGTAGTAACAGTCGAAGACCATCAGGTAACTGGCGGGTTAGGAGGGGCAATAGCTGAACTTTTATCCGAAAGAAGACCCACGAAAATGAAATTTATTGGCCTGCAAAATACTTTTGCGGAATCAGGTAAGACTTTAGAGCTTTTAACCAAATATAAAATGGACAATACTGCGATAAAAGAAGCAGTAAAAAACCTAATTAAAAAGTGAAAAGTCAAAATGCAAAATCACAATGAAAAATTCAAAAGTGATTTAAAAACGAGATGTTATAAATTAAGCTTGGGGATAATTAAGTTCGTAGACCTTTTGCCTAATAAAAGAGCTTGCTGGATTATTGCAGATCAATTATTAAGAAGTACAATGAGTATAGGGGCAAATTTATATGAAGCAACCTCAGCTAGTTCTAAATTGGAATTCAAAAAGTATCACGAAATAGCATTAAAAAGTGCTAATGAATCTAAGTATTGGTTAAGCTTATTAATTGATTCCGGATTAATAGATAAAACCAAAGCTGAAAATTTATTTCAAGAGATTAGCGAAATAGCAAATATGTTAGCAGCTGGAATCATGAAAATGAAAGGAAAAACTAGCTTTTAACTTTTTATATGTGCTTTTGACTTTTAAGTTTTGATTTTTTTAGTTATGAATCATATTCTCGAGCAACTATTGTTATTACTACCTGGTAAAGTATTCATCGATGATGAGACACGGGATAAATACAAAAGAGATGCAAGTGTTTTTGAGATGAAGCCTGCAGTGGTGGTCATTCCGGATTCAGTAGAAGAACTTAAAAAACTAGTAATCTTCGTAAGGGAACATAAAAAGCATAATCCTGGATTATCTCTTTCCGTTCGGGCAGCAGGAACTTGTATGAGTGGGGGATCTTTAACCCAATCCATACTTATCGTCTTTGAAAAATTTAATAAAATCATAAAAATTGCAGCTGAAAATGCTATTTTAGAACCTGGCGTGTACTATAGAGATTTCGAGAAAGAAATTCTGAAACACAATCTTATTTATCCGCCATATCCTTCTTCTAAGAGATTATGTGCCGTAGGCGGAATTGTGGCTAATAACGCTGGAGGCGAGAAATCACTTCAATACGGAAAAGCTGAAGACTTCGTAAACGGTCTTAAAGTTATTTTAAGAGACGGTAACGAGTATTATTTTAATAAATTGCCTTTAAGCGCACTTGAACATAAACTGGATCTGCATACTTTGGAAGGTGAGATATATAGGGAAACTTTCAGGTTATTTAATAAAAACTATGATTTAATACAAAAAAGTAAGCCTGATGTTTCTAAAAATTCAGCAGGATATAATATCTGGAATGTCTGGGATAAAACTCATTTTGATTTGTCAAAATTATTCGTTGGATCGCAAGGAACTCTTGGGTTAATAACTGAAATCGATCTTAGACTTGTAGAAAAGAAAAAACACAGAGGAATGCTTGTATGTTATTTAGACAACATTAATAACTTACCTCAAATTGTTCAAGCTGTGCTTAAATACAAGCCTGAAAGTTTTGAGACTTTTGACGATGTTACCCTTAAATTAGCTCTTAAATATGTGACAGGATTTTCAGCGATACTTAAAGCCAATACCTTTGAAACACTTAAGCGATTTTTACATGAATATATGTACGTCCTTGTAAAGGGTATGCCTAAACTCGTTTTAATTATAGAATTCGTTGATGACAGCATACATGAAATTCATAACAGTATTCAGGCATTAAGCAATGAGCTTGTAGCTTTTGATAACATAGTTTTGAGAGTCACTAAAAACGAAGCTGAAAGACAAAAATATTGGGCTATTAGGCGTGAAAGTTTTAATCTGCTCAGGAAAAAAATAAATAATAAATATGCTGCACCGTTTATAGACGATACATGTGTTAAGCCAGAAGTTTTCCCGGAATTTCTGCCTAAACTATATGAGATATTTAAGAAATACGAGCTTCAAGCGACTTTAGCCGGACATATAGGAAACGGAAATTTCCACATAATTCCACTCATGGATCTATCAAATCATACAGAGAGAGAAAAGATTTTTTTGGCAGGAAAGGAAGTATTCGATCTTACATTAAAATTAGGAGGTACTACTTCAGGTGAGCATAATGATGGACTTATCAGAGCTCCTTATTTACGTCAGATGTTCGGAGATGAAATTTATCACATATTTAAAAACGTTAAAAAGATTTTTGATCCTGAGAATATCTTCAACCCGCATAAAAAGCTGGATGTGACTGAATCATACGTCTCTCATTTCCTTATCACCGAAAATCATTTACAAAAACAAGCTTCTTAGTTTTTAATATTACGCATGATTTCCGAGAACTATATGGTTTACATAATTTTCATCGATCTGCGGTTTATCTGACATAGCTACAGCAGGATACTGTGAAGTAACGTCTCTAGCTGCGACAGTTATATCTCTTCTTGTTTTAAAATTGTAGCCGGATAAAGATTTACGAATTAACGTAAATGAGCCGTCCGGTCTATTTAATCCTATTAACTCGCGTAATCTGCTTTTGATAGAATTCGGCTGTCTAGCAGAGGTCGGAAGTAGATCAGTTACTTGTGAGCCCGGTATTTCCAGAGAGGCATTTTGTTTTTTGAGTTTATCATATGCTTTCTGAATTAATAAAATTCTTTTTTCCTGTATTCTCTTAGCTACTCTATATCCGAATTCTGCATTCAGTGATTTCTGCTTAACTTTTTTTTGTTTATTTTTTTCTATTTGCTCTTCAAGCTTTAATTTTTTTTGTAACAATTTTTCATATCTTGCAGAAATTTTCTTTTTCAATCTAGCTTGCGTATTTAACTTATCGCTTTTTACTTGTGGTTGATTTTCTTTAATCGGATTTTGGTCAAGTTCGGTAATCATGTTATTTACTACAGCTAATCGCGGTTCTGTTTTAGTTATCGAGGCAGCTGGAGTTCTTACAGCTTCAGACTTGGCCAGCACTCGTAACTCATTTCGTACTGTTTGTAATTTATTCTGTTCTATAGGTAATGGTTTTAATAATTGCTCTCTAGAAGTTCGTGTTTGTTTTGTTGGTATATTAGATATTTGATCCTTGTGTTGAGTCATTTGTAATCCTCCTTTTCTTTCAGGATGCTGCATTACTAAACGATCATTTACCGGTTTCCTATTTTGCATTTCTGTATTTAACGTATTTGTTGGTTGGACAGTTGGTCTTTCAGCTTGCCAGAGTATTCTTGACTCTCGCCATGGACTTCCTATCACTCTTGATTCAGAGGATATTCTCTGATTAAAAGTTACATGACTATTTAAGGGCGCAAATTCATTAAAATCACTTGCAGGTGTTAATATCGGATCTATTTTATGTTGACTCTTTTTTACAGTTCTTTTTTTGATCGCTAGTTCCCGCCTAGTATTTTTAGGATTCTGCCATACTATTTCTGTATTTTTTAAAGTATAGTTATTTACCCTTGATTCCGGTGACATCCTTAGAGTTTTGGCGTTTTTATATGCCTGATGCATGTCTTCATAATTACTTCTTGTGTTTACTTTTCTTGCAGTTCCTTTAGGTGGTCGTTTAGCTTTCCATTCCACCCTGCTACTTTTTATGTCTCTATTTGCGACAGGTCCTTCGTTTACAATTTGAGGCTGTAAGCTACTGAGGCTATTTATTGTCTTCAGAGGCTTTTCTATCGGGTTGGGTATCATTCTAAACATTGATAACTCACTTAGCCCGTTCCCATTCCCGCTTTGCCTTATATTTGGTCTTTCTATCAAACGAGAGCCTGTCTTTATATTTACTCTTTGTCTAGCTGCTTCTTTCATATATTCGGGCATAATATAACCCAGATTTGCATTGCAGGCTTGACACAAACCTTACAAAAACCTATCAAATTGAGTATTTCCGGTCAAATAAGACTTTATCGAGGCAGAAATTTCTGAAGCTTAAAAGAAGTCCTATGTAAATCACTTAATCCGTATTTAAAAATCGCTTGCCTGTGGAATCCGGTTCCGTAACCTTTATTATCATAAAAACCATATTTATCGTACTTATTATGAAGCTTTTGCATAAGTTGATCGCGATAGACCTTAGCCAAGATTGAAGCTGAAGCTATAGAAATACTTTTTCTATCACCTTTAACTAATTTTTTTTGTTTCGCTTTAGGAATCCCTGGGATATGAAAACCGTCTACTAAAACATAATCAGGTTTTTTAGCAAATTTAGAAATAGACTTGCGCAATACGAGATGATTTGCCTTTCCCACGCCATAACTGTTAATGTAAGATACTGAAACCTCAGAAATATGGTAAAAAAGTGCTTGCTTTTTGATAAATTGAGCTAGCCGGGAACGAGTTTGTGGATTAAGGAGCTTAGAGTCGTTTATTTCTTGAAATTCCGAAAGACAGCACCGAATGCAAGCCTTTCTCTCTCCGCACTCTATCTCGCATTTGGGAAATATAACTGCTGCAGCTACAATAGGACCTGCGAAGCATCCTCTTCCTACCTCATCAGCTCCAGCTATGTAGAATAAGCCTTTATTCCATTGATAACGTTCTTCTGCAAATGTAGGCCTAGAAAGCTTTATCATGACTACGGCTCTCACCATCTTCAAGTTCCAGAACATCAGTGTTTAATGGCTTTAAGGAGGGGATATGGGCTTGCAATTCACCGTACAGCTGGTTGTTATTACTTGCCAGCTTATTGATATTTACCTCCTGTCTTTGCCATCTTCTTTCAGTACTCGCTTTCTCGGTTTCCAAATCTCTTCTCATGGTTGTAATTATTTCCTCTCTCGCTTCAAATTTATTTCTGAAAGAATCACTCGTGATTATGCGATAAAGTTCTTTTAATTGCTCATCTGAATGCGTAGCTGATGATTTCGCTATAGCGACATTCATTAATCCGATTCGCAGTACCGTTGAGAGCTTCAGCGCATATTCATATGATGTCACCCATACATTGTCTACTCTGTCATAGACTTTAATATTCGGGGGCATTATATCAGTAACTAAAATACAGTCAGAGGCGTTTATCTTTCTCATATCTTCCTTCAGTTTCGTGAGCCAATTTTTATTCCAGGCTTTTTGCCGTTTTGCCTCCCATAATATTAATCCTGCGACATTTCCATATTTGTTTCTAATTTCATGGATGATATCTCCACCCCTGATACCTGTAGGTACAGGCTTAAAATCATCATAAGGAAAGGCTTCCCGCAATCTAATCTCCAAATCTAGCTCTAAAACATCACCTTGGAGTTGTTGTGAGCCTTGCTTACCTTTTCTTTGGGCTTCTTCAACTGCTTTTTGCATATCGCTTATCTTTTTTTCGTATTCTTTTATTTCTAATCTGAACTTATCTGAAGCATCTTTCTCTGCTTCTTCCTTAATTTTTATTTCAGTTTTTCTCCGCTCTTCGCGCTCTTTAGATAAAGACTCCAGAAGTTGTTTTTCTTTATTTTTTATTAATTCAATTTCTTTCTCTTTTTGTTTATTTTCTTCTAGAAACTTTTCGCGAATCTGTTTTTCGTGAACCATTAATTCCTCAGCATTTTTCTTTTCAAATTCAGCTTTAATTTTTTTAGTTTCTTCATCCCGTACTTGAGCCTGGAGTTTATGAACTATAGCTTCAGTAAGTTCAACCTGTTTTCCGCAATGAGGACATATGATGTTATCCATAAGCAAAACTTAATATACCTTTTAAAAATATAAATAGCAAGATATGCAACTAAGCAATCGTTTTTCGCTAAAAGTAACTTATACCAACCGTAGCTCTCAGCTTAAATAATAATCTTTCAGCAAACAAAATCTGTAAAATGCTTGCTACGTTAGGTATTATACCTATTTGTATTTTGAAAGCTGAGGAGTATATTGTACTTTTGGATTCATGAAGATATGATAAATTTATATGTCGGGCTTAATAGGTGAAGCTACTCTGATTTCTTTCTACCCGTTTTATTTTTTAACCGGTACGCTGTTAATATTTTTTATCGGTTTTATATATGGCTATGTCGTAAGCTTTCTCTTCGGCATCAAAAAAACTTTAACTGTAGGGTTTTTCGTGATAGTAGTTTCGTCAATTATAATATTACTTTTTACCGGTGTTTATGTATCAACTTCACAGTGTGGTGATTTAAGTAACCCGACTGTATGCAAAAATTCACTAGGCATCATTACACATATGGCGTCTATGCTTATGCTTGTATTGTCGCATCTGTTTGTGAACCTTACCATAGGTCATCTAGGTTTAATTCTGGGAATATCTTTTTATTTTCCTTCAGAATGGTACCTTAAAAAATTTACCAAATTTTCTCTTCCTAAAGATTCTGTTGATGAGCTTGATAAAATCACCTCTAGTAAGTATGAAATTACAATCGGTAGATTACCTTTACAGAAGCCTGAATAGTTTATAATTATTCTATGTTAAAAGCTTTGATTAGAAATCTAGCAATTTATGGAGTATCGCTTTTTCTGTTACCTTACATAATAGGAGGCGTTAAGATATTGGGAGGGATGCAAACAATCATCATAGGCGCAATAGTTTTAACTGTAATGTTTATGCTTTTAAAACCAATTTTTAATGTTCTTACTTTTCCATTAAATGTCATTACTTTAGGTTTATTTTCAGTAGTTACAAATGCTATTATTCTTTATTTATTAACTGTTTTTGTCCCCAATATCACGATAAGCGCATTCAGATTTAGTGGTGCATCAATAGGTGGCTTTAGCATAAGTCCTATACAATTTAATACATTACTTGCGTTTATGGTTTCTGCTGTAGTATTATCTTCAATCTCAGGGCTAATAAGATGGGTAATAAAGTAGGTGATTGAGTGAAAACTGACCAGGAATGAGGGTGGGGAGTTAAACAAATAACTATTTATTTATGTTAAAGAATAAAAAAATCGTGTGTATAGGCGGAGGAGTGGGGACTAGCAATTTAATAAATGGCTTAAAGCGGTATGGTCCAAAACTTACCATCATAACCTCTATGGCTGACGATGGCGGATCTTCAGGTAGGCTTCGAAAAGCTTACAGCATCATGCCTCCCGGCGACTTAGTATCCTGCATAGCAGCTCTCATTCCGGATGATAATAAGGAACTTGCTGCGCTTTTAAAATTTAGATTTCCTGGATCGAATAAAGACCATAAGTCAATTGACGGACATAAACTCGGAAATCTTATAATGTTTGCAGAAATTCTAAGAACCAAAGACTTCCATAAAGCAATAGATGTAACTAAAAAATTATTCGGCGTAACAGGAGAGTTTCTTCCTGCCACTGACATAAGGACCAGATTAAGCGGTATTACTAAAGACGGAAGGAAAATACACAGTGAAACCACTTTAGATCTTGCCAAATACAGTGAGCCTCACGGATTGAAAAAAATTTATCTTACACCTAAAGATCCGGAGGTAAATTTAAAAGTGATAAACCAGATTATGGATGCAGATTTAATTATAAGCGGACCAGGAGATCTATATACCAATCAATTGCCTGTTTTAGTAGTCCCGAAAATTATATCTGCGATTCAAAACAGCAAGGCTAAAAAATTATTTATAGTCAATATTACAAATAAGCCTTTCGAAACAAAAGGTTATACAGTGAAAGACTTTGCTCAGGCTGTAATAGACCATTTAGGATTTTTTCCGTTCGATACAATACTTATGAATGATAACATTTCAGTTCAGATTCCTACTAAATATAAATACAAATATGTTCCTATAAATGAAAAAAAAAGTAACTACAGTGGGTCTTTTAAAATTGTTTCTGCTGATTTGGTAAACGAGGAATTTCCGCTTTACCATGACCCTCTAAAGCTTGCCAAAGAGATTGATAAATTATATAATTAACATAATGATATTAGGTGTATTTCAAATAATAGTTTCTGTTTTATTGATTGTTTCTGTACTTCTGCAAGCTTCAGAGGGTGGCTTATCGCCGGTTTTCGGAGGCGGAGGGGAAATGTACAGAAGTAAACAAACTGTCGAAAAATTCCTTCAGTATTCTACTATTGTTTTAGCTTTTATTTTGGCAGGGACATCAATTGCACTTCTATTGTAGCCTCAGGACTTATAACTTATAACTTATAACTTATAACAAAATTGGTTGGAGTTAAGAGCTATAAGTTATACGCTGCGAGTTATAAAAACATGGCTGTTGTACGTACAAGATTGTTATTTTGGCTATTTAAGGCATACGTAAAAAAATGGGGTAAACTTTTTATCATATTTTTTTTGGTAGGGCTAGCTACATTTTTACTACTTTTACGTTTTTACCCGCTAATTATTCATATTGTTCCTACAGATAATAAAACGATTATCGGGATATCCGGTACATACACAAAAGATAAAATACCGGAATTTATTCTAAAAAAGGTAGGACGGGGTCTTACTAAAGTGGAAACTGATGGAAAAATATCACCTGATTTAGCTTCTTCATGGGAGATAAAAGATAATGGAAAAACTTATAATTTTAAACTAAAAAAAGATATAAAATTCTCAGACGGTACCAGATTTACATCGAGGAGTATTCAGTATTCATTTAAAGATGTAACTATATCCAGACCCGATGACGAAACAATAAGTTTTAAATTGAAAGACGGTTATGCTCCTTTTTTGGTTACGGTATCAAAACCGATATTTAATCGCGGATTTAACGGAGCAGGTATATTTATGATTAGCGACATCGAGCTTAATGGTGAATTTATAAAATCTATACAGCTAGTATCGACTGAAAATAAGTTTAAAACTGAAGAATATATTTTCTACCCCACAGCTGAATCTCTAAAAACAGCATTTGCGCTAGGCGAGGTAACCGAAGCTCACGGTTTGACCGAAACTTCTTTAAAGAATACGGATTTAAGCAAATTTCCCAATCTTGAAATAGAGAAAAAACATAATTATTCAAAGCTAATTACAATTTTTTTTAACACGGCTGATCCTGTACTTTCCGATAAGAAGTGGAGGGCAGGGCTCAGCTACGCTTTGCCGGATCAATTCTATAATATTGATAGGGTGTACTCTCCTTACTTTCCCAACTCATACTTTATAAATGATACTTTAGCTGAAAAAAGACATGATTTGATCCATGCGCAGTTATTAATAGATTCAGCCATGGAAACAGCCAGTAGCAGCTCCAAGCCTGAATTAAAATTAAAAACTCTTAAAAAATACAGCAAGACTGCGGCATCCGTTAAAGAAAGCTGGGGTAAAATAGGAATAAAAGTAACTATCGAAGAGGTCGAAAACGTTCCTCAAATCTTTCAGGTATATTTAGGAGATTTCAATGTGCCATCTGATCCAGACCAATACTCCCTTTGGCATTCCGGTCAAGGCAACAATATCACAAACTTTAAAAATCTCAGGATAGATAAATTACTTGAGGATGGCAGACGTAGTATTGACTTAGATGAACGGTTAAGAATCTATAATGATTTTCAGAAATACCTTCTAGATGAAAGTCCGGCAGCATTTCTATATTTTCCGCTTGAATATAATATAAAGAGAAGCTAAGCCACCATGGCTTTACTTCTTAATAATTTGTGATAAGTTACCGCGAACCTATGTGCTTCATCGCGGATACGTTGCAACAAATGTAAACCGTGAGAATCCTTCGGAAGTGATATTTGCAAAAACGTAAGGTCTGGTTTAGGAACTATTATAGTTTCTTCTCTTTTTGCAAGCCCGATTACAGGAATATTTATACTAAACATGTTAAGAATTTCTAATACCGAACTTACTTGCCCTTTTCCTCCGTCTATAACCATAAGTCCCGGATACTCCCATTCTCTATGTTTTATTCTTCTTTTTATAACTTCCTGCATCATGGCAAAATCATTTGGCTTATTTTCTAATCTGATCTTAAATCTTCTGTAAAAAGAGCTTTCTTTTTCACCGTTAATAAAAACTACCATTGAGGCGACTGCATTTTTGCCTTGAATGTTTGAAATATCAAAACACTCAATTCGATAAAGATTTTTAACATGACAACCGTTATTTTGTAAAACACTTTTTAGATCAATCATCTCAGACTGTCTTATATCTGATCGGAGATTCGGATTTTTTACATATTCATAAGGTAAATGCTTGGCCTGTGTTATGTAAGTCAAAGCCTCAATTTGCTTTTGAAGCTTGGCTGCATCTTCAAACTTTTCGATCTTACTTAAATAATCGCGGTTTTTTTCAATCTCTTTTATAATTTTTTTAGTTTCACCGTTAAATATTCTTATTATTGAATAGATGTTCTTTTTATATTCTGCTGTAAATTCCGGCGTATTAAACATAATCGGACATGGACATAAATTCAAGTGATGATATAAGCATATTCTTTTAGGATGATTTAGGACAGCTTGATATGGAAAGGCTTTTCTTATGGTCTTTAAGACTAGTTTAATTGCTGATGAATTAGGAAACGGACCGAAGTACTTGTCCTTATTATTTTCAATCCTTCGGGAGAGTAAAACTTTGGGATATTTATCATTCGTAATTCGCACGATAATATATTCTTTACCGTCTGTTAAGCGGATATTATATTTAGGACGATATTTTTTAATATAATGTGCCTCTAAAAGCAACGCTTCAAGTTCAGATTCTACTAATATTACCCGTATTTTATTAATTTTTGATACTAAAAGTCGTGTTTTTTCCCCAAGAAGTGTAGTGAAATAAGAGGACACTCTGGCTTTAAGACTTATTGCCTTTCCGACATATAAAACGTCTCCGCTGTTATCTAAGAAGATGTAAACGCCTGGTTTTTCGGGCAATGATAAGTATTGTGATTGAGAATATAACAAATAAAATTCCTCCAATTAATTTCCACTTTTCATAATAAATCGGGGTAATCTTGATCTTTTTTACGTAATTTTTTCCGTCGATAAGCATTGTAACCGTATCTGTTTTGTTTGTCAAAACAGGTTGTTTTTCAAAATAAAAGGTTATTTCGCGTTTCTCAAAAGGCAGTAAGCTATCAATTTTTATTTTTTGGTCTGCGGGATTAAGCGTCGCCGATTTAATGTACAAATAGTCAAGCTCGCTTATGGTGGGGCCTTTATTAACTACCGTAATCTTACCTTCAATCGGAAAACCAGCGATAAATGATTGTTTTAGAGTAGAATCTATAGAAAGATCGCTGTTTTTTTCAAAATCTTCCTCAGTAGCCCAAATAAATACATCTTTTTTATCTTCCTTTCCAGTTAATTTGTATCCTCCTGCTGGGATCGGATAAGTACTGCTCTCTCCTTTTTTTACGAATGCGAAATGATCAAAATCAAGCTTATGAAAATAATCAACACCGCCTGTTGTATCCGCCCAAGTAGGATCTACCATTATCCAAGTTTGTCTATCATAATCATAATATTCAGGCCAAGCATGAAGGATATCGGTGACCAAAGACAAGGGTCGCTGTCTGGGGTTTTCAGTAAAAGCATATCCGTCTACCTCGCGCGCGGGTATACCGGAGGCTCTAGCTAGCGCTATAAAAAGATCTGTAAATTCGAGACAAACTGCAGCTGAGGGCCTCTCTAAAACACCACTTGCGCCTAACCGGTTATTACTATTGGTTACCCTTGAAAAATCATATTCCAATGTATTAATGACATATTCATAGATTTCTTCAGGAGTGTTTACGGTTTTCGCTAGTTCACGGATATTGCTATTTGAAACCTGCCAATAAGGTTTTTCGTAGAGATACTTTTCAAGTTGTTTTTCAGTAAGCACTTCAGGTCTCGGACTTAAGAATATATTTACATGACCTTTCGCTCTTATTTCCAACGTTTCGGCTGAGTTTAAATCATATTCTGCAAGCCAATTACCATCGCCATCTTTTTTTACCTGTAGAGGTTGGGGAAGTATGGATTCTATATATACATCCTGATAATTTGTGTTCATCGGTATCGCTATCTCAGTTTTTATAGGAAAAAGGTTTTTGTTTTGGAGATGATAGATAAGCGTAAAAGAGTATTGCTGTTCTGAGCCGAAAGCTAAAGAAATACCTGATTTTGAAAGCTGTTCTTTAGTAAAACGCAGATCTGATTTTAATTGGCTAGGTTTTATATACTCCGGCTTTCCGAAGCTTAATGGTACTTTTAAGTCTACGTTAAAGACATTAAACGACTCATCGTCTTCAATGCCCGGTATATTTATCTCCCAAATCTTACCTGATTTTTGTGCTATATCCGGAGTATCAAATGATAGCGTGAATTCCTGTTTGTTTCCTTCGCCGACGACTTTTTTGTTAAATTCTAGTTCAATTGCGTAACCTCTTTCGGTTTTCTCGGATTTAGGTGAAATTCTACCTCCTGAATCAATTGCTGTGATATTTGATAAATTATCAAATCCTAATTCTATCTTATACGAAGACGCGTAATAATAATCACTTGATGTATTAATAAGGGCGACTTTCATGTCAGCATGGGTTACGCCATTATTATTAACCGTATAAGTGACGTTATAATCTGTTTTGAAGTTGTCAGCAGCCGATACAGGAAAATTAAAAATTAAAGATAAAAAATAAAAAATACAAGTAAAAAGTGTTAAGTTTTTAAATTTTGATTTGTCCTTCGATGAACTCAGGATCCTGAGCTTGTCGAATGGATAATTTTGAATTTTAAACTTTAAATTTTGAATTAATGGAAGTAAGAGAGGATAAATAAGAATCATCGTCATATTATGATTGTAGTACCTTTTTCAAAAATTGTCCTGTATATGAATTAGGATTTTTTGATATATCTTCCGGAGTACCTATAGCTACGATTTGTCCACCTTTATCTCCGCCTTCAGGACCTAAATCTATTATATGATCGGCATTTTTAATAACATCCAAGTTGTGTTCTATTACAATTATGGTGTTTCCCAAATCTGCCAATTTTCGTAAAACCAGAAGTAATTTTTCCAAATCAGCAAAATGCAACCCGGTCGTCGGTTCATCGAGCAGATAAACAGCATCTTTTCCCCGTTTGGATAACTCAGAAGCTAACTTCACCCTTTGAGCTTCACCTCCGGATAAGGTAGGAGCCGGTTGTCCTAGTTTTATATATGATAAACCCACATCATTTAGAGTCTGAAGCTTATGAGATAATCCCGGTACGAAAGAAAAGAAGCTTAGCGCCTCATTTACGCTCATATTTAATACATCGGCGATATTTTTTCCGTTAAACAATATTTCTAAGGCTTCGTTATTATATTGCTTTCCTTGACACACTTCGCAAGTGATATATACATCTGGCAAAAACTGCATCTCAATTTTTATTTGACCTTCACCTTCACACGCTTCACATCTTCCGCCTTTTACATTAAAAGAAAACCTGCCAGGGTTATAACCTCTAATTTTCGCTTCTTTAGTACTCGCAAATAAATCTCTAATGTAAGTAAATGCACCGGTATAAGTAATAGGGTTACTTCTCGGGGTTCTGCCAATAGGGGACTGATCAATTAAAAACACATTCTTAATATCTTCATGTCCTGCAAGTGCCTTATGTGCTCCCGGTTTTTGTCTGTGATATGGATTTTTATATTGCATTAATGCATGGTAAAGTATGTCGTTTATTAGAGTAGATTTTCCTGAACCTGAAACGCCTGTTACTACCACTAGCTTCCGAAGCGGTAAGGAAACTGTCACATTTTTTAAATTATGCTCATTTGCCTCAATAATAGTTATCTCAGGTGTATTTCCATCAAAATCAATACTCACGTCTCTTTCGGATTTCCTGATGACTATTTTCTTCTCTCCTGAAAGGTATTGTCCGGTGACTGATTTCTTATTTTTAAGTAATTCATCATATGAACCCTGCGCTACTATAGATCCTCCTTCTAAGCCTGCACCGGGACCGAAATCATAAATATAATCAGCTGCTTTCATAGTATCTTCATCGTGTTCTACGACTAATACTGTATTTCCTAAATCCCGAAGCTTTTTTAAAGTTTCTATCAACTTCGTATTGTCTCTTTGATGAAGTCCGATTGATGGTTCATCCAGTACATATAAAACACCTGTTAAGCCGCTTCCAATTTGGGAGGCTAATCGGATTCTTTGGGCTTCGCCACCGGCCAGTGTGGCAGCGCTCCTTGATAGCGTGAGATAATCAAGTCCTACATCCATAAGAAAAGTTAATCTTTGCTTAATCTCTTTTAGTATTAATTTACCTATCTCAAGTTCACGATTTGAAATTTCAGTTTCAAGTATTGTGATAAATTCAAGTGCATCAGATATAGATGCATCAGAAACTGCAACAATTGATCTACCATCTACTGTCACTGAAAGAGCTTCGGGTTTTAACCGCCCGCCATGACAAATATGACATACTTCATATCTCATAAATTTTTCGATTTGTGATCTGACATACTCAGATTCAGATTCTGTATGTCTTCTTTTTAATTCATAAGATACACCTCGAAATGACTCTCTTATCGCGGTATTCATACCCCATCTATTTTCGCCTCTTACATAATATTGCCTATCGCCGGTACCAAAAAGTAACAGTTCTCTCTCTTTTTTATTAAACTCACCTAGCTTCTTATCCAGAGGCAGATGATTTGCTTTACAAAATTCCTTAAAAGTCCTGGACATCCATGTATCACTGGTAGATAAATTAAAAAAGGGGAGTATACCGCCTTCGCTTATAGTTAAATTAGGATTAAATACTAGCTCGCTGTCTACCTCCAGAACTCGTCCCAACCCTACACATTGCGGACATGCTCCGTGAGGCGTATTAAATGAAAAAATGCGGGGTTCGATTTCAGGAAATGAAATATTATCGACAGGGCAAGCTAACTTTTCAGAAAAAAGATGGTCTTCAAGATCTATGGGTTTTTCAGGAATATCAAATGATTTATCATGTATAACAGACACTATCATCTCTCCGTTTCCGTATTGCAGTGCTTGTTCCACGTCGGATGCTAATCTATTTCGGTCTGTGTCTTTATTTATAACCATACTATCGATAATAAGGTCTATAGTATGTTTGTTCGTTTTTATTAACACTAAATCTCCATCAAGCTCAAATACTTTTCCATCCACACGGACTTTTCTATACCCTCGCTTTTTAAGTGAATTAAATAATTCTGTATATTCTCCTTTTCTGTCTTTTATCAAAGGCGCCATGAGTAAGACGCGAAGCGGTTTTTTGGGAGAGTCATAGGTTGAAAGAGTCAGAGATTCAGAGTTATTGCTTTGACTCTTTGCGGCTTTGACTCTTTGACTTTTTGGAAATTCCAACAAGGAATTTACAATTTGCTCCTTAGACTGTCTAGCTATCTCTCGACCACATTTAGGACAATGAGGATGGCCGATTCTGGCAAATAATAACCTTAAATAATCATAAATTTCCGTAACAGTACCTACAGTAGATCGAGGATTATGGGATGTAGATTTTTGGTCTATAGAAATAGCAGGAGAGAGACCTTCGATAAGATCCATGTCCGGCTTCTTCATAGTGCCGAGGAATTGACGTGCATAGGATGAAAGGCTCTCCACATAACGTCTCTGCCCTTCAGCATATATCGTGTCAAAAGCCAAGGATGATTTGCCACTTCCAGATAAACCAGTAAAAACCACAAGTTTATTCTTAAGTATCTCAAGGTTAATATTCTTGAGATTGTGTTCTCTTGCTCCTCTGACTATTATCTTATCCATAATCCTAATGTATCCGTATATAAATAATCCATATGAATCCTAATAAATTCAATTCGGATAGATTCGGACTAATTTTATTCGGATTAATTCGTATTGAGCGATCAATTATTATAAAGCAAATC
>CAZNVI010000011.1:0-14374 GCA_964576705.1 uncultured Gammaproteobacteria bacterium
AGAGCATAGGGTCATAAATTAAATTTATAAAACCTAAGCTTTCGCTGATTTCTTAACAGACTTTTTTACCTTTTTCTTTTCAGTTTTTTGCTCAGAACTCTCAGCTTTTTTCTTTGAACTCTTTGCCCCGAGCTCTTCGCCTTTTGCTTCATCTGCTTCGCTCTTCGCACTTGCAGTTTTCTTCTCGCTACTCTCAGCTCTCTGCTCTAAGCTCTTTGCTGTAGTTTGTTCTTCGCCCCTTGCGCTTTCCCCTTCTCCTTTTGCTGCTTTCTTCTTTCCTTCTATCCATGCATCCACGATATAATTTAATATTAATTTAATGCTACCAGATGCATCATCGTTTGCCGGAATCACGAAATCCACGAAATCCGGATCCGCATTCGTGTCTACTATCCCGACGACAGGTATCCCCATGTTACGAGCTTCCCTTACTGCCAAGTTCTCTAAATGAGTATCTATCACGAACAGTACATCAGGTACTTTCTTCATGTCTTTAGCGCCACCATAGTATCTCTCAAGCTTTATGCGCTCTTTTTCCCAAAGGGAAATTTCTTTTTTGGTAAATTTTATCTTTTCGAATTCATTTTTTAACTTTTCAGTTAAGTCTTTAAGCTTTTGGTAGTTCTTCGTTACTTCACCGAAATTAGTTAATGTTCCACCTATCCACCTAGCAGTAACAGAATAAAAATCATTCACACCCGCATCTTTAGCTCGTACTAATTCCTCTTTTACTATTCCTTCAGCTTGTCGTTTAGTGCCTAAAATTATAATTGTGCTTTCTGGTTTTAATGCTATTTGCTTTATGAACGCGGCGGCTTTTTCTAAACCTTCTTTAGTCTTCTCAAGATCTATAATATGGATTCCATCTCTAGCTTCAAATACGAAGTCAGCGGTTTTGGGGTTCTGGCGTGTTACTTGGTGGCCGAAATGGCAACCAGCTTCAAGTAATTCTTCAAGTGAAATAGTTCTCATAATTTGTCCTTAAACCTCCATCTGACTCAAATGAACAATCAGGACAATCAGCCAGATGTGTGTGATTGCAGCATTATACACTACTTCTTGCCTTGAGCGCAAGACAAGAAGTAATAAACCAATAGACAAACCCATTCGGCAAGCTCAGGGTCGCAAAGGTCCTGAGTTAATCGAAGGATATACAAATACTACCAATCAATGATGAAATAAATTAGCACATTGAGTCATTTAGCAATTTGATTTGTTTATTGGATTATTTGACTATTTGCTTATTACTTTATGGTAGGGGGAATTTTAAGCAGAGCTTTTTAATGTCTTTTGCAATAAGAGGAATTTTCTTACTTGCCTCAATATGTTCTTTATATTTTTTCATCATTTTTGATCTTAATTCCTTATCTGAAGCAGGTAGCATAAAGCCTGAAAGGTCTTTTACCACTTCATTTATCCAGAAAGCGATTTTTTTCATTTCTTTCTCCTTCATTCCGCGTGTAGTAATAGCCGGTGTACCCAATCTTAAACCTGATGCATAAAGCGGGGGCATATTATCACCTGGTACTGAATTTTTATTACCCACTATACCTGCTAAATTTAATGCATAAGCTGCCACCTTCCCGTTTACTCTTTTATTTCGTAAATCTATAAGTATGAGATGGTTATCAGTGCCACCGCTGACTAAATCGAACCCTAAATTTATCAATTCTTCAGATAATGCTTTCGCGTTTTTAACAGTTTGTTCCTGATAGCGCTTAAATTTAGCAGATTCTGCTTCCTTAAGAGATACTGCTATACCTGCTATCGTATGCTCATGAGGCCCGCCCTGCATACCTGGAATTATCCATTTATCAATCTTTTTTCCTAAATCCGGATCTTTTTTAAGCCCTTTATCTGTAACCATAATCATGGCACCTCGCGGTCCACGAAGAGTCTTGTGAGTCGTAGTCATTATGATATGAGCGTATGGCACAGGATTAGGATGTACTCCACCCATGACTAGTCCTACGATATGTGAGATATCAGCAAGTAAGTATGCACCCACTTTATCTGCAATTTCACCAAATCTCTTAAAATCCAATTCACGAGGATATGCTGTAGTTGAGGCTACGATAATCTGTGGTTTTTCTTTTATAGCTAATTCCTCAAGCTCTTTATAATCAAGCTGTCCTGTTTTTCCGAATTCATACTGAATTCCTTTAAAAATAGTTCCTGAGAAAGTAGCAGGAAATCCGTGCGTTAAGTGACCACCATATGATAGAGCCAAGCCCATGATTTTATCCCCGGGCTTAAGTGTCGCCATGTAAATTACAGAATTAGCAGGAGATCCTGAATATGGCTGGACATTTACGAATGGAACGCCAAATATTTTTTTTGCACGCTCTATGGCCAGAGTCTCAACCTCATCTACTACCCTGTTGCCTTCATAATAGCGTTTCCGAGGATACCCTTCCGCGTATTTATTCATGAGCACACTACCTACAGCCTCACGCACGGCTGATGAAGCATAGTTTTCAGAAGGAATCATTTCCAACACGTCTCTCTGCCTCTTTTCCTCTTCTTTTATAAGTTCAAATATTATAGGATCTATTTTCTTCAAGTTTTTCATGTAATCTTACTGCTATGATGAACTACATAATACTAATCGCAGGTTTGAATTATATCTGGTTTGGGCTCTATTTACAACCAAATCTTAAGGCTAAAACAGACATGCGTCACAAAATCAAATCCTAAGCAAAGTGGCATAAAATGTACGATAACAGATGTACTAGTCTATTTCAAGAGGAATGTTAGATTGACCTATGAGCACCTGCTATATAAGCAGCTTCCATAGTGACTGAGCGATGATTAATATGCCCCCTCTCGTTAATCTTTCTCCTTAATTCGAATAAATCCCGTGCTCCCTGGTCTGCTAAGGCTCTACCCGCAAACATGCGTCTTTCCCAAAAAAGCTCAACTATGCTATGGGTAGAATGCTTCTTATTAATATAATTAAGTACACCTTCGATATTTTTTAATCTTCCGGCATCATTTAGCCTCTTTTTGGCTATGTCCGGACTTAATGCTGCTTCAATCCACTGCGTCACACTACTGGCACTTCCATGATAAGGCTGAACCGGTCTGCCGTTTATGTGTTCTACGAACAGGCCACCGGTTTCAATTCCCCCAGCAATTCCACGTCTATTTAACGAGATTACATCTAAAAGTCCTAATAAAGCTCCGATCTCATCTCCGGTTCCGCCTTCAAGTCCGATTGCCGTGTCATCAAATAAAGAATCAGAATACATTTCATACAATAATTCTAAGGCATTTGCAGTGCCACCGCCTGAAAGTGACGTACAATTCTCTCCTCCACCATGTCCGGCAAGAAGGACATTTACGGAAATATCAGGCTGTATTAATTTCCGCGCTTGTGTAACATCCACAATTGGACCAACACAAATCAACATATCAGCACCCGCAGTCTGACGGATAACTTTTGCGGTTTCAACTACTCTGGGATCAGGATTGGTTGTATAAATTCGAATCGAAGTACAGCCATGCTGTAACATCCTCTTAACAGAATTAATCATTAATCTAGGATTCTCTACGCCTACAGCTATACCTATTTGCCTCATAACTAACTTATGGATATCATTAGGCAAATTAAGTGTTTCAATTGCAGTTTTAACTTGATCAAACATTTTTAATTGACGGTCAAAGTCTCCTGCAAATATACTGTTTCTGGGAATATACGAACGCATATATGAAAGCGCAGATGTGATTAACACATCTCGCCAGCCTGTTACAGGAGGCATACCTCCAAGGGCAAAAAGAGACGAAGGGAAGCCAACTGAATTCAATATTAAACCTTTATTCGCACTATGAGTCCTACTCATGTATTCTTCAGAATACATTCTCGTGTATCCTAATTCTCGCGATGCAGCAGTGCCTAGAATTTCTACATCCTCTCTGGGATCAGGATACCAAGAATTTTTCTTACGTATCTTAAGCATTTCCTCAATTGCACTTGAACGTCTCTTAGGTCTTTTAGTCGTATTTATTTTTCCACTCATCATGCTTCTTAGATATGCATACATTTCTTCATTATGATTTAGATTAAATTCGTAGACACGTGCCGCCAGAGCCATCTTTATGGCGTCAGGTCCCATCTGCCAAAAAACAGGAGTGCCAGACTCATTAACTTTTACTCTTCTAGAATTTCCATATAAATCGCGTGCAGTATCCCAGGGCGTAAGCATCAAGCCAATACTAGCAGAATCTTTATCTGTGACATACTGCTTGATCTGTCCATCCGCATGCAAGATTTCTTTAAACGGCTTAAACTTTCTAACTGTAAATGAATGATTAGAATTAGAGATCTCGATTTGTTCTAATAAATGAGCAAACTTTATGGCTTTTTTATTTTGTGAAAGTGTGGACAAATTTAACGATTTCACCTGAATAGGAAACGGTTCAGGCAGTAAATAAATATATTTTCCAAGCTTAAAAGGATCTTTCAACAACTGTTCCAGTGCCAATCTTCTAGGTGAGTAATTGTCTTTCTGCTTTGATGACATTTGGGCATATGTTTTGCTTTGTCCGTCCGGTATAAATATGTCATCAAACCCAAACCCTTCAGATCCTACTGGCTTATCAGATATCTTACCGATAATTCTACCTATTCTTGAATGCACTTCATTTCCGTCATAAATTCCAATCAGCACTTGAAATACCGCAGTACGTTCAACACCGTCAAGCATACGGCAAAGAGCTAAGCGCTTACTTAGTGTATTAGTATACTGATCTGCAAATGGCCCAGGTAAACCTTCTATACCTTTACATATTAATGAGCTGTCTTCAACAATTATCGGTTCCCCCTTATTTTCAAGCCAAGCTGATTTGGCCTTATGTATTAATACATCTAAGGGATCTTCCGATTGGATTTCAGGAATCTTTAGATCTATGCCTATTACTTGTTGTTTTAGAATGCGTGAATATTCATTTAATTTATCTAAATTTTTGGTGGCTATAACAATCTTATCGGGCGTTTCGGACTCTTCTTTCGAAACTATATAATTTAATACGGATGGAAACTGACGTTTATTTATTATGGCCATAGTAAATTAACTAAAGTAGCGCAATCTAAGAATTAACTTGTTGGTAACCAGTAAACTGAATCTTCATAATTAGGCCCTGTAGTAGCCCAGGCAACCTTAGTATTCATCGTCAACTCTAGAAACCGTAAGAAACGAAGCGCGTTTTCCGGTAAATCTTCAGGTACTTTAGCCTTATTTGCTTTTTTACCGTCCCAACCGGGAAGCTCAATTATTTCGGGAATAACCGTATCTATAAACCATTGGTATGGCCTATAACGTACGTATTTCCCTTCACTGTTTATATATTCAGTAACTACAGGGATTGTAGAATATCCGGCATCCATATGTGTTACCACCAGATAGTCGTAATCGGCAACGGATCGCCAATATGAAAGAGCCGGGATATCAGGAGGGATTATGCCCCGAGCGCGACCAGTCGACTTACCGTACTCCGCAAACTCATCTCGTGTTTTTAATTGAGACGTAAAATCAAACGTTCCAGGCATTATTCTGGATCCCACACTGGACATATATGGTCCTTTAATTACACCGAATTTACCGGCAATCAATCTATAATCTATAATCCCCTCTGTCGCATCTTGAATACCACGCGCCCTGGTCTCAGAAGCTGTAACATCAGGATATACGCCGTGCTTAAGATGTAAACCTATGGCCTGTGCCCCTTCAAATACAAATGGCGTATCGCCTTTCCACTCTCTTTCAATAAAATCCAAAACTTCATAATCTACAAAAGGAGCAAGTGTAGTTCTTTGAGACTCTAATCTTTTAAGAAATGCACGTTTTGACCCCATAAGAACTCCTTTCGAGCCTGAATCCAATGTGGCGAAACGTAAAGACTTAAGATCGAAGCCATATGCTCCTACAAGTTTCTCGACTCTATCATAGTGATATCCGAATTTAACCTGCCAATCAGAGCTCATTAAGTCTTTCATCGTAAGCTTCAGTCTCAGAGTATCATCCGCATAAGAAGTAGAAATACCTCTAGCAGTTGAACCGCTATATCCCAGATGCCAGTTATTAGTGACTCTTTCCATCACCCGGTGAGTATCTAGAGCTAGAGTAATATTCGGATCAATTACCAGCTTACCAGGCACTTTTCCCAGACGACTTTTTATCTCATTCATCTCAACAATAACGTCCCCTGGATGAAGCACCATAGTTCGTCCCATAATAGCTGTTGTACCTTCATGAAGGATTCCAGTCGAGAACTGGTGAAGAGCGATCATTTTCCCATCCGGAAGCATACACTCGTGCCCTGCGTTTGAACCTCCGTTCCAGCGATAAACTATTACTTTCTTATATTTTTTTAAAAATTTGTCTACTTCCCGCGCAACAGTTAAACCTTTCCCTTCATCACCAAATCCTCCACCCTCAAAAAACATAGAATTAGGACGAAACCCACTCAATGGGTTAGAAATTATACTCTGGGCAAATCTCTCTTTTCCGTACGCCAAAGGGTCAAAAGAAGAGCTATAAATTTCTTCAATAACTTTTTTAGTATTAAATGATTGTTTATTCATGGGATATCAAATCTGTCAGTTCTTTTGCCACTCCTATATATGTTTCGGGCGATAATTTCCTAAGCTTATTTTTAATTTGATCCGAAACATCTATTTCATTTATAAACTTCTCATAGCTTTCTTTGGTAACAGATTTACCGCGGGTCAACTCTTTTAATTTTTCATACGGCTTGGCATAAGACGTAGTGCGAAGAATGGTTTGAATTCCTTCTGCAATTGTTTCCCAATGATTATCAATATCCTTATCTATCACACCTTTATTAAAACCTATCATCCGTAATGATTCTTCTGTCGATTCATATGATAAAACCGACATCACAAGCGCCTGACCGAAATCGCGTAATAGATATTTATCAGTCAGATCTCTTTGCCAACGGTTTAGCGGCAATCGTTTTTCCATTACGTCAAAAAACCCATTTGCCAAATTTGTGTAGCTTTCACTCAATTCAAATCCTATCGGGTTGATTTTTTGCGGCATAGTAGATGAACCTACATGGCCCTCTCTATCTCTCAACGATAAGTAACCAAGCGCCAAATATCTCCAAACATCCTCATCCAAAGCCATTACGATAAGATTTACTCTTTTAATTGTTTGTATATATTCTACTTTATAATCATAAGGCTCCACTTGCGTGCTCATAGGATAATATTCCAATCCCAGATTGTTTAAAAACTTCTTAGAAAATTTGATCCAGTTAACTTTCGGATAGGCTGCGTTTAAGGCATTGTGGTTTCCTACGGCACCAGATATTTTTGATCCGAATTTATACTCCTTTAACATTTCATACTGGTGCTGCAGTCTATAAGCAAAGTTGGAAAACTCTTTTCCGGCAGTTGTAGGAACAGCCGCTTGTCCATGAGTTCTTCCTAACATAGCGACTTCTTTGTGTTCCTGAGATAATTTTTTAAGTGTCTTGACTAAATTTTCCAGCTTTGGGAGTAAAACATTTTTATGAAACTGCTGCAAAGAGATTGTTAATGCAGGTCCATCGATATCAGTTGATGTAAGCCCTATATGTACAAAGTTGATTAATCGTTCGAGTTTTAAAGCTTTTAATTTTTTACCCAAAAAGTATTCAACAGCTTTAGTATCATGGTTTATCTCTTCATCTTTTTCCCACACAAGTCTCGCATCGTCTAAAGAAAAGTTTTCAGCAATTGATCTAAGCGCTTCCTGTTCTGTCTTAGAAAGTTTTTTTTCTATTTCAGAAAAAAAAGCTATAAGAAATTCAATTTCTACAAATACTCTTCCTTTCACAGTCGCATATTCAGAAAAATATTCACTGAATTGCTCCGTTCGTCCTCTGAAGCGCCCATCTATTGAAGCTATGGCTGTGTGGTGAGAAAATGGTTTTGGGGTCTTTATCTCTGCCATGAAACATTAATCATTATAGTTATTTTACGGCATTATGCAATACTGTCTTTAGCCTGCATATTGACTGATTCAATATATATTATTATAATCTAAATAGACTTATTCAGTTGTGAAAAAAAACAATACACAAATCATCCCCGACTATTATGCCTCTGCTAGATTAATCACCGAACTTATTACCCTGGAAGACGAATTGCGAAAAATAAGGTACCTTTCTCCATTTGCAAAAGCTCCTTCAATAGCACATCAAATAATCGGTGTAATAATAATTAGTCTTGCTCTAAATAATATTATTAAGAATAATAAAGTCCGCTTGGATACAAGTTCTATTCTTGGTCTTACACTCTGGCATGACGCTCCGGAAGCACGCTATGGAGATATAGGACGCGACCAGCGAAAATATATCATTATAAATGAAGAAAAAGCCAGGGCTGACATGTTCGGCAGTGTAAGTTACGGTTTAGAAATTATTGAACTTATCGAGAAATTTGAGGCCGGAGGAACTGATGCTTCTATAAAAACCGCAAAAGATGCCGATGCGCTCTATGTGATCTACACTATAAAAGACCTTCTGGAAAAAGGAATTATAATAAACCAACCAGAAAAACGTATTGAGAGAACTTTGAAACGCATGACAACTGAGGAGGGATTTACCCTAGGTCAAGAAATGGCTAATAAATCACCGAATGCGATCTGGAAACTGATTAAAAATTACGCAGGGATAAAATCTTCATTTACTCCATCAGAGTCCCATGCGACTATATTAGCTATAGCATGGATGTTAGTTGAGCTTACGAAGAACAAGCGTATCAAAAGGCAAAATGTATTAAGTGTTATTTTAAATATAGATAAAAATTCAGCAAATAATGAAGAACGAAAAATTGCTAACGATGCGACTGTTATATATGAAATTGCCGTGGCAAAAAGAGACGTATTAAAAGGAAATAAAAAGTCTGTTCAGTTTTCGCGCATTACCAAAAAACTCCGCACTAAAGAAGGAAAAAAACTTGGTGATACTTTAACGGAAATTGATCTGTATGACTGGTGGAACATCTTAATGGGTTATGTGATTGTAAATCCAGACGGATCTTTAAGCGATAAATTGCGTTAATTTACTTACTTCAAATATTTTCTAATTACTTTCTTAAATTCTTCAAATTCTTTATACACTTCCGCTTTAATACCGAATTCTTTTGCTGCCTGAACATTCTCTTCATCATCATCCCAAAATAATACTTCAGTCTTTTTTAATCCTTGATCGTCCAGAATGAATTTGAAAAAATTGTGATCTGGCTTAGCGTACCCTACATGTCCTGACCCGTAGACTTTATGTGCTATTTGCCCAAGACCCATTTTATCCCGCAGGTACTCTGTCCTATATTTCTCATTATTCGTACCTATGTAAATTTTTATACCTTTATCGTGAAGCTTTGCTATATAATCCATTAATTCTTCGTCTCGTTTCGATTCCCGCTCAAACCAATATGTTAGAAGTTCTTCAAGTGATTTTTCCCATCCCCAATCCTTCAAATACTTAGGCAGTATTTTCTTAAGATCCTTTTTACCGACCAGACAATCCACAAATTCTCCATTAAAAAATTCAAGACTTTTGTTAAGGGGCACTCCATATTCTTCTTCTAACAATTCGCTAAAATATTTCTCCCGATGGACCAAAACCCCATCTGCATCAAAAATAATTGCTTTAATCATAAATTTACTCCTAATTTATTTAAGTCGGATTTTAACTGATCTGAGCTAATAAATAGAATTGCATTTATTCCCAATGATTTAGCCGCGTTCACGTTCTCTTCAAGATCGTCTATAAAAACGGCTTCAAAGGCCGATACACTTAACTGTTCAAGTGCCAATTTGAAAAATCGTGGGTCTGGCTTACTCAAACCTGTCTCATGCGAAAAAATCAGGTTATCAAAATATTTATATATATTCCTTTTTTTATTATATTCAGTGTGGGCGGTGATGGTATTTGACAAAACACACAGCTTATAATTCTTCTTCTTTAATTTATTGACTATCATTATTACGTCATCATTAATCTTAAAATTTTTGTTGTAGGTACGAATAAATAATGATAATTGGGGTAAATCACCTGCGAATTGAATCCTATTAATAAACTTCTTCCAAAATTCTTTTTCAGTTATCTTACCTGTTACCAATAATGGAATCAACTCTTTATAGGTGTTTTCAGATAAAACATAATCGATATTAAATTCCTTGCTAATATCCTTGACTATGTCCAAATGCGCGTTAACGTGCAGTACGCCTCCGACATCGAATATAACCGCCTTAATCATATAAATATAAAATATTAGCCATATTCTCCTTATTTTTTATTCTTTATGTTTTTTGTTTTATTTGTTTCCATGTATCGATACATGGAAACAAAGTAATTCAATCAAGGCCACTTAAGCCAGCCTTTGACATATTTAGATCCACCTCGTGAATATGAGGATTCTCTTTTCTTATTATCTCTCTTCTGTTTTTCGAAAGATCTTTCCAGCGCAAGACGTAAACCACCTTGACCTTCTTCCAATACATGCTTAATCTTCGATACGGTTTGCGTGCTGGTTTTTGAATCTTTAGCAATTTGTCTCATATCAAATCCGAGGAGTATAAGGTTAGCAATATGCCACCTTCGCTTTAACATACGAAGTTCTGATCGCGTGAGCATGTCTTTAAAAAACATTTTTACTTCATCAATATTTTTCAACGTACCTAAAGCTTCATATAAAAAATAAATATCTTTATAATAAGACTTTTCTTTCACTTCTTCTTTCGGCTTTGACATAACTCATCTATAATAACATATCTTATTGTTTCCGTGTATCGATACGTGGAAACATTTAAGATATTAACTAACAAGGATGATGCTATTAAAATAATAACCATTCAGAAGAAGGATAATTTAGAAGAAGAATAAGGATAATAATTATGTTACTTGAGAAAACTTAACTAAAAATTCGGAGATTTTTTGGATTAAGTCATCACTGCTTTCATACTCCACCAAATGATCAGTCACAGCATACATGGCACCAGATGGCTTTATGTCTTTTTTATAAAAACCGATAATAGGTATCGTGAAAAAGTCCGCCCAGCCTAACTCTATTCCCTGGCCGGTTGAAGCAGCAGAGCATTCAGCTATCACCAAATCGCATAATCCTTTCGAAAATAATTCTTTAGTATTATACTGCCCGCTACTCTCTTCATGCGGTAGAATTAGCTCGTGAATTTTATTTAACTCTGAAGCTCTAAGAGGAGCATATAAATCGTTTTTGTAATCTAAAATTGTCGGATGAGAGATGTAAATTATCATTTAAATTATTTTAAATATTTCTGTCTCTAAATATAAGTACTCATTTATACTGCGTTTTAAATTCAATCTTTGTATATAAACCTTCATCACTTAAAACATTAAATATGGCATTTTGTTTCAAGCCGTTAGCGATAACTACTTCTACATTATCTAAATGCTTTTGGATTCCCAAGAGCTTTCCTTTCATCTCGGAAGTAACATCACTCGAATTATGCGCAGTTATCCCACCTAAAACTTCTTGAAGATTATCTTCATTAACCATTGGAACTAATTTAGCATCAGAATTGGTTTTCGGATTACTGTCGAAGATCCCATCCACATCAGTTAAAAAGATCACCTTTTTAACTTTTAAAGACTTAGCTAAAAATGAACTAACTATATCGCCTGAGATGATAGACGCTCCCAAGTCTTCATCTAACACTACATCTCCATAAAGGATTGGTAAATAATTATCTTTCAAATAATCTGCTATTAATCCGGAATCTAGCTCAATGATTTTTCCATCTTTCTGCTTGATGAATGAATGAGGCGAGATGGAAATTGCTGGCACATTGTTATCAATAAGACTTTTTACCAATAATAAATTTAAATCCAATAACGATTTTTGCGTTAAGCTTAATCCAAGTTTCTGTAAATTGGTTCTTATTTTTTGATTCAATTTATACTTTTTCGCTAAAGGATGACCATAAGAACCAGCACCGTGAATTAATATTATTTGATACTTATTTGATTTATAAAGTTTACTTATATCCTTTGCTAAGCGTGCAATCAGCTCAGTTTTAGGAACAGCTTTTTTTTGACTTTTTTCAGTTAAGATGCTTCCCCTAACTTTAGGATAATTGGCTGCTTCATAATATTTTTTTGCTTTTCAATACTTTCTTAACTTCCTCATGAATTTCTTCTCTAGATTTTAGATTGCCCTTTTTATCAACACAGGTAATTTTTATCCAGTGTGGGAATTGCTTAACTAATCGCAAGTATGCATCTTCTGAATTTTTCATAAATTTGATGTCTTTCTCATGGATATCCCGCTTTTTCCCCTTTGCGTATGCTCTTACCTCTTGAGTTTTCTGAGCTACTAATTTTCTTGAGATTTTATATGGTACATAAAGATAAATTACGATATCTTCTTTCGGAATTCCATTAATCTTATACTCTAACTCCAAATCCCAATTAATAAACTGCTTACGTTTCTTTGAAGATAACTTCGCTGATTGATGGGCTAAGTTTGAGGTAGCATATCTATTTGATAAGACGAATTCTCCATTTTTCAACCATAATTCCATTTGTTCTTTAGCTTGTCCACGGTCTAAAGCATAAAGCAATGACGCCAGATGCGGATCTACTTCTTTTAAAGTACCGAACTCACCCCGTAAAAATTGCGCTACCATTTTCCCGTAAAAAGAATCATAATAACGAGGAAAGTCTATGCTCTGAACTTTATAGTTTTCTTCTCTTAAATAATCATTCAGAAGTTTTAATTGCGTAGCTTTACCAGCCCCGTCTGAACCTTCTATAACTATTAATTTTCCTTTTTTATCCATTTATTAAAGTTTTTTAGAATTTAAACAACCTAAAATATCTTCAGTTATATTTTTAATATCCCTTTCTCCATCTATAAACATAAACTCATCTTCATATTCTTTCATAAGCCATCTGTATCCTTTAACTACTTTCTCAAGTTTTTCTTTCTTCTCGTAAACATCTAATTTACGACGGCTTTTCTTTCTTAAAGATCTACTTAACCCGGTTTCCGGGCTAATATCTATATAAAACACTTTATCAGGTACGATAAATTGATGGTAATGAGATAATAAACTCTGAGTCAACAGAATTAAATCTGCATTTTTACGTGAGAAAGTCACGCCTTGATCCATAAGACCATATGGTACTGCCGACCAGAAACAACGGTCAGTTATGACTACTTCTCCTTTTTTTAATGCCGGGATTACGATTTCATCCTGGTTAATTACCCGGTTAGCTGTCGCGAAATGCTGAAATGCAAATGCTGAAAGAGAGATTTCGGATTTGAAATACTGCATGATTACATCTCCTCCAGGTAAATCCACTCTGGGCTCTGAAGTTTTAATCACTTTTTTACCAAGGCTTAAAAAATACTTTTCAAGTGCTTCAGCTTGCGTAGTTTTACCTGATCCATCGATCCCTTCAAGGGCGATATATGTTCCTTTATAAGGATTTTTACGAAATTCGATATCAAGTGAAATTTTGTATTTCATGATTATTTTTAGAGTTATTACAGTAAATCTCAATCAATTGCTATTGATCTCTATTAATCTCAAGAGATTTATAGAGATTTGTGGAAATTTATAGAAATAAATTGCAATAATTATCGGGTCAATCTTTCACCAACTCTAGAAATGTATATTCATACCTCTCAGATGAACTTTTCTGTTCAAAAACCTTTTTTTTAAATTCAGAATAATCCGGGAAAAAAGTATCCCCATGAACATTTTTATGGACGATAGTAAGGTATAACTTCTGGGCTATTTCTATTGCTTGTGCATAAATTTGTCCCCCTCCGATTATAAAAATTTCTTCTTTATCTGCTCTCTCTCCGATATCGATAGCCTTTTCAAGCGATGAGGCAATCTCAGCGCCTTCTACTTTATATTTTGCATCACGGGTAATAATAATATTGATTCTTTCCGGTAATAATCTACCCATAGACTCATGAGTTTTTCTTCCCATAATTACAGGATGCCCGGATGTAATTTTTTTAAAACGTTTAAGATCTTCTGATATATGCCAGAGTAATTTATTATCTTTACCTATAGCTCTATTTTCAGACATAGCAGCTATTATGGAGATGGTAGGTTTATTCATCAAAAAACAGATTTGATTTATTCCATAGGAGGCAGTCCTAAACGGTTTTCTATTCTATCAACTCTGCGCTTTAAATGGACATCTTCTCTATTGAATGAGCTTACCATGATACTTATGTCCTTTTTCATTTTCCTGATATCGTTTTTTATTGGTTTCAATTGATTCTCCACTTTATCAAGCCTAGAATCTAGGGTACCAAGCCTAGAATCAACTTTATCAAGCCTAGAATCTAGGGTACCAA
>CAZNVI010000011.1:14474-20807 GCA_964576705.1 uncultured Gammaproteobacteria bacterium
CTAGAATCTAGGGTACCAAATCGAGCATTGAACTCGTTTCTTATTTGCTTTCCTTCATCGGTAATAAATTTTGCAATTGCCTGCAAGTCGCTTTTTGTTAACATATCACAACTTTACTATCTTTTTATTTATACTGCAACTGGAGCCTTTATGGCAGGATGCGGATCATATCCTTCTAAAGTGAAATCCTCAAAAGTAAACTTAAAAATATCTTTAACCTTCGGATTTAGTTTCATAACAGGAAGTGGCTTTGGTTTTCTGGCCAATTGTTCTTTAACTTGATCTATGTGGTTACTGTAAATATGCGCATCACCGAAGGTATGTATAAATTCTCCTACCTTAAGATCGCATACATGGGCGAACATCATAGTAATTAACGCATAGGACGCTATATTAAATGGAACACCTAGAAACATATCAGCACTTCTTTGATAAAGCTGGCATGACAGTTTCCCATCAAGTACATAAAATTGAAATAAACTGTGACATGGAGGAAGACCTGCTTTCGCCATTTCTTCTATATCTGAAACATTCCATGCACTCACTATCAATCGTCTGTCATATGGATTTTTTTTAATTTGGGCTATGACATTTTTTATTTGATCAATTTCGCGACCTCCCGGTGTTTTCCAATGTCGCCACTGAACTCCATACACAGGCCCTAACTCCCCCCACCTTTTCGCAAACTTATTATCGGTTTTTATTCTCTCAATAAATTCCGGTTGAGTTAAGATTCTTGAATCTTGCTTGCCCGCCGAAGCGCTAGCGTTGGAGGGATTCTTGCTTCTTGATTCTTGCACATACCATTTGTATGGCCATTCATCCCAAATATGCACATTATTATCTACTAAATACTTTATATTTGATTCGCCTTTAATAAACCACAATAATTCATGAATAATTCCCCGGAGAAATACTTTTTTCGTGGTCAGCAGTGGAAACCCTTTAGATAAATCAAAACGAATTTGTCTTCCGAAGACACTCTTCGTACCTGTTTTCGTTCTATCGTCTTTATATTTACCTTTTGCAAGAATTTCTTTCAGTAAATTTAGGTATGCTATTTCTGAGGTATGCATGAAGTTGCGTTTATAATAACAAATATACTACCTACGTCAATAATCAAAAAAAGCTAAGCTTTCTTATGCCAAAGCTTAGCTTTAACTTATGAATTAGTCAAATTTTTCCAATACTGACTGGCAATTGGTTTAGGATTTTTACTGAACGAATTTTTATATTCTTTACTACCGAGCTTTTTATCTCCATAGACATGTTCTGCCGGAGAGCTTAACATCGAAAACCTTATCTGCGCAATCGGCATATCGGGATAAATTACCATCGGCAGATCTGTCAGGTTCGTGATTTCTAAAGTAATATGACCCTCAAACCCGGGATCTATAAAACCTGCTGTAGCATGTATAATCAAACCTAGCCTTCCCAGACTGCTTTTCCCTTCCACATTCCCCAGGATTTGATTTGATAACTTGAACCATTCTGTAGTAACACCCAGAATAAACTCCCGAGGATAGATCACTGTTCCCTTAACTGGGTCCATTACTTCATACTCCATATATGATTCAACCGGTTTTTTAACATCGATGACAAAATCCTTCACTCGTCTTCTGGCAAATGTCAGAATGTTTTTGGAGATATGTAGATCTATTGAAGAAGGCTGATAAATAATATGTGTATGGGACTTTATCGATAATACATTTTCTCTTAATGCTTTTTTTAAGTCCCGGTCAGATAAAACCATGGGATGAGTATATATCATGCGCCTTTTACATTTCAATATTCCGTTGACAATACACTGCGTAGTTACTATGCTAAAAACAGTAAAATGAGGTTAAAAATACTTTCTACAGCTATATTATTTACTGTTATTTTATTTACTATATTTATTTATCCTGGAATATTTAAAATTTCAATACAAAATCTGGCAAAGGATAAAAATGTGCTGCCGGTAAAATCAAATACATATCCTGTTAAGTACGAATCCGTAACGAACGGTGGAAAAAGTATAATTACACCGGATCTGAAAATAGCTAATCATACTCCGGCGGTACTAAATGAAACATCCAGCTCTTCACTGATTGCCGCTTATGAGCAGAATAATTGCGGCTCTAAAGGTTCTGATATCATGATCCTCCTTGATAAATCAGCCACCATGTGGGAAAGACAGCCAGGCGGGGGCACAACTGATATCGAATTGGCTAAGCAGGCAATAAAAAAGTTTATAGACGATTTGAGCGTTAACAGCGCGAACAGAATAGGTCTTACTATCTTCGCGAAAGAAATCAACCTTGAATTCTATCCATTGGCAAACGGATCGGAAAATATCAATTTGTTGAAAAGCAGGATAGATAATATCGAAAGACTATACGGTACTTGTGCCGAATGCGCGGTTATTCTGACAAATGAAGAAATTCACAAAAACGGCAGGGAGGGAGCGAATAAAGCAGCGGTCTTAATCTCCGATGGCAAAATCAGACATCTGGTACGGGAAGATTCAGGCGGAAATTTAGAAAACAGATTTAAAACAGAAGATGATCCCGCTAAAGCAATCCAGAAGACTCTAGAAAAGATAAAATCAGGCTATCGGACAGATAAAACTGTATTTTATACGATAGGCATCGGCATCGGTATTTACGCGAATAAAATTGATTCAAGCGTTTTCATGCAACAAGCCGTGGATTTGACAGGAGGATTGTATTTTAGTTCCACAACTGCAAGCGGCTTGAGTGATTCATTTGATTCGGTATTGGATAAAATAGGAAAAGGTACGGGATCAGTTGAAGGCTTTGTTTTCGATGACAGTAATCGAAATTCCATTTACGAAACTACAGAAAGCAAATTGCCGGACTGGCGCCTGGATCTGGCCAGCAATGCTGAAAATCCGGCCACCATTACCGCCTACACAGATATACAGGGAAAATATACATTCTCAGAAGTTTGCGATGGAAATTACATATTAAGTATTATCACAAAAAGCGGCTGGTCCCAAACTCTGCCATTAAATTATTCGCCATATTATATCACCATAAATCAGGGCAGTATCATAAACAATAAAAATTTCGGCGTATCCGCGGGTCATCTGATAACCGGATCTATCTTTAATGACATAAATAAAAATAGAAAAAAGGGCGCTTCAGAATCCAACTATATTGGAAACTTCACTATAACGAGTAGCGCAGGCAGTACCACTACACAAAATAACGCCGGAACATATTCAGTCGTCGGATTACCGCCTGGAACATATACTGTTTCATATACGAGCCCCCTCCCTGCAGGATATCAAATGATATACCCACTAAATGGTCCTCCCCCTACATATTCAATAACTGTAGGACCTGGATGCAAAGCAGATAACACAACTGGCGCCGCATGTGACGCAGCCGGAAATATAACAAACCTCAACTTTGCTATTAATGATTCCATTCCCTGGATTCAGAGTCAAGGTATGGACATGCGAATTGATAACGGATTTACTAATTATGTCGGGAATAGTCCAGCTTGTACCGGTCAGTTCTCAATTGTTCCCCATGTGTCATCAAATGCTGGAATTATTTTCAGCGGCGACAAGACTGCAGAATTCGGAAACGGTAAGGCTTCCGCAAATGGTTGGGTCGTCGGCGGAAGTGGTTTCCCGGAACTCTATAAATCGACTAGCTCTCGTCTCTCCTCTTCATACGCATCCATTCTTACGAACGTAGATAGGGCTGGAGTTTCTCTCACTAATCTTTCTCCCATCTGTAATCTTGAAAACTGCACACTTTCTTCGAATCTACCTGCCGGAGCATACCGCGCAGACGGGAATTTGACACTGAATGGATATAGTTTCCCGAATAATAGAAATTATGTGTTTCTTGTAAACGGATCGCTCACCCTGAAAGGCAATATACAAATCCCGGATACCTCAACCGCGCTATTCACTGCATCGAATGATATTATCGTAGACAGAATGGTAGGATCCACACCTTCTTGCGCTGCAGCTTCAAATCTAGCCGGATTTTATAGCGCTGACAATGATGTGGTTATTCAAGGTATAAATGATTGCACGGTTTCTGCCGATAAAATGCTTATCTTTGAAGGCGGACTCTTCGTAAATGCTGAGATAGCAGGAGGTGTATTTAAAAATAACCGCGATTTATGCGGAGGAAACTACAACTACCCGAGTATTCTCTTTACAGGACGTCCGGATTTTATCGTAAGCGCGCCAGGGATTCTTAAAAGAAAAGGTTTCATTTATTCCGAAGAAACGAACTAAGCCCTTTAAATAAATTGACTTATAGTATATAATACTACCAGACATCCGGATTCATGTATTTAACATAAGTCTATGAACCGTGTTGAAACAGAACAAGCTGTAATATCAATTGGGGTAAGATTTTTTGCCGAAGTAGCAGCGAATCTACCTAAAAACCCAAATCAAGGTGGCTTAATCGATCAATCTCTACTTCTGACTAGCGGCCTGGTACCACGAGAAGATATGCCACCAGCTGCGGTAGTATCTGAACCAGAAAAACCTCAGCCAATAGCACGTACTCAGCTGAGAGGAATTCGCCCTAAGGAACATCAGGATGTACGATTATTTAAATACATATACCACGGATCGGCTCGCGCAGATGACGTGTTTGGAAGGGTTCCATCAAATCGCACACGAAGGCGAGCTATGGCTAGCGAGAGGCAACGTGAGCTTCAAAGAGACCGAGCGCCCAAAGCTGAAGCTAGAATGCGATCAAGACAAGACATGGGTTTGAACTTACCGTTAGATGATAGGCTAAGGGCAAAACAGATTGCTGTGTTTGAGTCTAATAAAAATATTGTCGCAAGCACATCCAATCTACAAACGGAACCTAAGCCACTCGATGGAAGTCCAGATCTTCCAAATACAGAACCGCATGTCGATTTATTCGAATTGAATACTGCTTTTGAAAAAATGCTCGTAGAGCAAATCGCACCGGAAGTTGAAAAATATCTAGCTACGCTAAAGACTTCTCAAGAAAAATCTATGGCAGCCGCATTCCTCGGTCATATTTTTACCATAGGTGCAGCAAGATTGAATCCAAAAGATCAAATTGAGTTGATAAAAACGTATCAAAAAAAACAAGCCGAACTCGCTAGAAGTCAGGCTAGAAAAGGCACTCGCCTACCCCCCACAAGGATTGCCGGACTTTTACTTGCAACAGGCTTAGCAGCGGCTATGTTGGTAGGCTGTATGCCTGATAACCAAACACAGGCCAATTCAGACGCTCAGAGAGAAACACCAGCGCTAAACGAATATCAGGAAGCAGAAAACGGACTACCTACACAAAACTCGTCAGATATTACAAGTCCTACGCAGCCTGTAACGGGCGTTACTGCCGAAATACCTGACAGCCCTGAGCCAGAACCTAGCCCGACACCGCTAATGATAGAGATAACATCACTTGATGACACTCCGGCAACCTCCGAACAACAAGCAGACTTAACAGCCATATTTAATAAATCGAAGGTCGAACAAATTGTCTTCGGAGGCAACTTCTATACCGGTAAAGAGAAATACGATGTATTATGGTTCGAAGATGCTGATTCAGAAAATCTTACACTAAATGATTATGGGGCGGCGGTTAAAGATGAAAATGGAGCTGAAATTATTCCCGCAAGTCAGGATGTGGTCAAGATATTTGTCGATTCAGATCTTGAAGAAGGATATTTTATAGGTCGGACTTCAGAAATTAACACTTCTTTAATTCAGCATGGCTTGCCCCCGAATGCCGTCGATTTTAATATTAGTCCAGATAGTAGACTTCAAGGCGTGGATGAAACTGGAAATGTCGCGGCAACCCGCTACAAATTCGAAAAAAATGACGGCACCACAATAGCTAAATATCCACCGGAAGGAGCGGTAGTTTCAGCAGACGGATACACATTTAGGGGGACTTTTTACAGATTTGATCCAGTTACAGGTCAATTCTCGCAAGAATCCATCGCTACCGCTACACCCGAGCTAATCTCGGCACCCGCAGAAACCGCCACCCCATCCCCATCCGAAACACCCACCATGATTTCCGCTCCTCAAGAAGTAGTAGAACTACTTAGCGGTACAGGCCTAACTATTGCAGAAGCAGGCGTTACTATACAACAAGGAGAAGAACACCCTGCGTATTTCGATGCCGAGGGAAATATGGTCGTGGCATGGAACGAATGGACTGGTAGATATGAACAGACATATTTCATAAAAGATACATTATATGGTGAAACAACTTATTCAATTACCCCAAATCAGAATAACGGTACCGTACACACTGAAGAAGAAATTAATGCCTATCTATCAAATATAATCGCAGGCCAACC
>CAZNVI010000012.1:0-17131 GCA_964576705.1 uncultured Gammaproteobacteria bacterium
TCTTACTTGATCTTTGCTCTGCTTTTGATTTGTAAATATTATTACACCTATAGCAACCGATAAGATAAATACTGTGAATACTATAAACTTTTTCATTTATTATATAAATTTTGTAATAGTAAAGTAATTTCTTTTGAACTTAATTCGCTAGTGATGAATTTATCATCAACAACTCTTCCTGTGACTGCAATTGGATTTCGGGTAAAATACTTTCTCTTTAATATGAAATGAAGCAATAACTTATTTTCACTTAGATTATTAATAGTACATCTGTACAAAATGCAGGTTAACTTTTGATCATGAATTATTTTTATGACTTCTCCTATACCCTTTCTCCAGGTGCGGTTGCTTCTTTCACCACCTGAAGGAAAAATTATAACAACGTGTCCTTTTGCGATATGTCCGGCAGCAGTATCGATCGCTGCCAGATTATTTTGGCGAGCGGTATTTTTTTTAACAGTACCGGTAATCACTCTCATCATTAAATAACCAAAGAAAGAAATACCTGAACGGTTTAGCGATTCTGACCATCCAGAGTAATATACCGGAATAAGATGTGAAGCTATATTTTCCCCTTTTTTAGTTTGATACACATCAGAAAGAATATATACATCATCCCTTGCTATTGTCGCAGATAATATATAAGGATCAAGGCCGGTAGGATGATTAGCAAATACTAAAACTCCACCCTTTTGAGGAAAATTTTTAAGCGCCGGTGATATGTAAATACCCAAATCATTAATGAATTGTCTGTTTGCTGCATGCCAATTCATGGCCTTTATATTTTTTTCAAACTTTTTAAGTATTTTAACTAACCCGAAAACGTAAAATGTTGGATTCATTTTTCACCCCAAACAAAATAACCATTTGAATAACCTCTCTTTATAAACACGCCATCGATAGCCTGATTTAGGGGATACACAAAACGCAATATTGCATCATTTATTGAAATTACTTTATCCATAATACTATTTATTTGCAGAAAATTACATATACGATTCATGATTGATAAATACCCATATGAATACACGCGCCAAAGCAAATTGCACGGTCCATCATATAACTTAAATGATACATTTTTAAATCCTGTTTTTTCTAAGTCTTTTTTTAACTTTTCTGGTTTTATAAACATCTCCTTTTCATGATCTGCACGTTTATACATATAGTTACTGCCAAGCTTTTCAATAAGCCAATCTATGGTATATTTATTATTCGGGTTAAGTGTATAAAAATAAAACTTGCCGCCTTTTTTCAAGGTATCATAAAGAGTAATCAATTCTTGTTGATACTTTTTAATGTGTTCAAATGTATCAAATGAATAGCAAAAATCGATTGAATTCTTATCTATCGGCCACGATTTACAATTGTTATAATATTTTCCCTTTTTATTTTTTCTTTGATTAGCAATAGAAATTAATTTCTCAGATATATCCACACCTATCCCTTCACCTTTAGTTTCATTTAACAACCGTTCAAGCCAAATACCTGACGCACTTCCAAAATCCAAAATGTCATTCGCATCCGAAAAATTCATTTCACTTAGATCTTTTTTAATCTCAATATCCCTAGGCTGAATAACTTTTTTTAAACCTGATTTCATCTGATATCCTTCAACTACAGTTAACGGCGGATTTACTGAAAAAAAATCATCATTTTTCTTTATGAAAATGAAATGACCTTTACCGCCTGGGAACCAGAAAAATAAACTTGATTCAATATATGATAAAGCAGATATCGTTTTTTTAATAATTGTCAGTAACATTTTTCTGAAACCTGGATCTAATTCATGCACTTTCGACTCAAAAGATAACTGCTCGTTGCTGAAAATACTCTGTATAAAATAATACCCTACATCAGCGATTGAAAATAATATATGGGAAGAATATTTTTTCTTAATTAATTTAAAACTGTGTTTTTCTATTTTTTTGCTTATTTCGTTTGCCGTAAAATAATTTATATGACCCGAATGACGCATCTTACCACGCCACCCAAGTTTATATAAAACCCAATATAAAGTCGGAAATTGTTTTTCAAGCGGTATGACAACATAAAATATACCATCATCACTCAAAACGCGCTTAGCTTCATCAAGTGTTTTATCGAGATTATGATAGTGTTCCAAGGAGTCAAAAGAGGTAATAATATCAATGCTTTTATCGGCAAGTGGAATGTTTTCCGCTGAAGATTTGATAAACCTAATTTTTTTGAAACGTTTTTTCGCTAATTCTAAAGACTCCTGACTTATGTCTACCCCATAAACTTTCCATTCAGGAAACATGCTTTTTATAAAATGGGGAATATTTCCAGCACCGCAACCTGAATCGAGCATTGAAATTTTTTTAGATTTTAAAAGTATTAAAACATCCTCACAAAATATTTTTAATGCAAATCCCTGGAAATTAGTATAAAGATTTTTAACAGGAGCACTACCCCAGATTTTTTTTTCGTAGTCAAAATTGAGCCTTGTAGAATTCATCTTTAATGGTATAAATAACTATATTCGTGTTTGGGACTGCTGTAGCTCGTGAGAAATATTTCGGCTCATATTCAGCAAGTTTTTTATATCTGTCATATTGTACATAAGTAGCGATAGTTTTGATATCGTTTTCTTTTATCCAGCTTAAAACTTTTTTTCTATTCTTACTCCACTGCATGTATGGATCAGATGTAAAGTAGAAATACGGGTCAAACATTTGTCCTGTGATGTTTTTACCTTCTATTCCATGGTTAATTACTAAAGCGTAGGTTATTTCAGGATTACCTTCAAATAGCAAAAGACCGCCCCCTTGATACTTAGCGGCTATACCATCAGCGATTTTTTCTGCCTGATGCCAAGTCGGTATCGTTGTAGAATATTTTCCCCAGATAGGGATCCACACCAACTGAGTGGCTAAAAGTATAATGAAAAATCCAATCCAGGTGAATTGTATCCTATCAAGATGTTTCAAAACTTTCATTCTGGGGAAATAATAAAAAAGAAATACAGATAATACTATTCCCAGGAATGCGTATGGAAGTATCATAAATCTTACATACCACACATATGAAGCATAGCTTTTAATATATTGACCTAAGCCAAAGCTGGCGCCTAAAAATAACCAATTGCCGAGTCCTAAAAGATAAACAAACATTCCTTTTGGTCTTTTCCAAATCATAAACAATGACATAACAAAGCTGACTATAAATATTGAAAGGAATAAGTATTTAGCTTGAATATCTTCTGTGGTTAATTCAGGTTTCAGTTGCCAGGTTCCGAAAATATTTGCCATATAATTTTCATAGAAGGGGTAGATAGGATTTCCTGTATAAGTTATTAAATATTTCATATAGACCAAAGTCATGAATACAAACCCTAATAATAGAAGAATTTTTTTATCGATATGAACTTTTTTTGTAAAAGCTAGCATTGCTGCTACTAAAGCAACTGAGAATACCCAGTATTCTCCCCTCGCCGTTAATGCGATTGACAATGATAAACCGGAGAATAACGCATTCGACGGCCAGAAATATACCCCTAAAAGTAGAAAGGGTATTCCTAATGGCTCAACCATACCTGTTCCATCATTAAAAACTCCAACCGGATTTAATGCCGCAAATAGTCCAGCAGCAAGTGCTGCTTTAAAATTCCAGTGACGATTAACCAGAAGAACTAAGAGCCCACTTGATATACTTCCGAAAAAACCTGTCATCGCGCGCTCGACACCAACGGAAACAGATCCGGTAATCGCAAAAGTAATTATCGTAAATAAAGGATGTAAAAGTCCCCAAAAATATTCCATACCTTTGAGATCCCATAAACGTAAAAAGCCATGATTTAAACCGATTTCACGCGTAAGATACGCGATCTGCCAATGATGATACGCGTCTCCAAACCATCCGGCACCAGGGTTATCCGGATCAGAGACGAAATAAATGAAAAATAAACGGGGTATTAATGCCAGTAAAAAGACGACAAAAGCAGCAAAAAAAACTCCTTTATTGTTTTTCTTCACTGGCTCCTCAATGACTTGGGCTTTTATATGATGTTCAGCAACTACTCCCTCTTTATAACCTGATGCTTCCTGGATTTTCTTCATCCAGTCATTAAGATGATTTTCCGATTGATGCTTTGCGGATTCACTCATATCGATTCTAGCTTTAGGATAAGTATATCATCTCCGGAGCTTTCCTGTAATACTTTTTCCTATTCGCTTTTTTACTTATTGCTTTTTTACTTTTTACTATCATACTCTTAAATTATGGATGAGCCTGTTAAACCGGAAGCTTCAGAGCCTTTGGGACAAACCGAACTGAATGTTAATAAGAATCCGGTTGCTGCTGTTGTAGCAAATAAAACGAAAGTTTCAGAAACCGATGATGACGATACGCTCATAAATGTCCACATCGGCAATCCTTTGAAACGGATTACGGAGTTACTTGAGGATATTAAAAAACAAAAAGCATTTTCATTTACACTTAAAGGCTCAATAGGTATTATGGGCGTAGCTCTTACTTTATCACTTCTCGGATTTTTCGGAACTACCCATGCCCTATGTGAAAAAGGAATACAAACTCATAAAGGAATAGTAAAAGTTCTTAAAGTAACCGATACAGAACCGGATCATGTGGTTGCGAAAATTCAGAGAATTATTAAATACTTCAGCACATTTTTTTCATCTGATGACAATACCAGTCCGAGATACAGATATGTACTTGAACTCTCAGACAACACGACAATTCATCTCAACCGCGGACGCGACGCTTCATTTACTCCGTTTAAGGATAAATCAGTTTACGCCACCGGCAACTACGACTCCTGCTCAAGAGAGCTCACCATCCAAACCCCCGAGGCAATTGAGGAATACTAGACCGTCAGTATAAGTTCAATTTGAGTCATAATTAATATTGAATTTAAACCTATAATCTGTAATAATCCGCACATGCCTAGGGAAATCGAAATAAATGCTTCTTATGAGGGCAAATCCAGCAACCGTCTACCGCAGGGCAGTGGATTTTATTCACGAGGCATAACGCACTTCGAAATAATACCGTTAAAGCCAAAAGGCTCTCTGCCTATCTTAAGTATACTACCCTAAGTTTTTATAAATTCCTATCTACAAAAAAGTTTCGATGTGTCGGATGACTAGTATACATGTATACTAGTCAGAAGAATAATTAAATAGTTTTGCGCGGGATTTCATGTTGGTTTTTGCAGTTAGAGCATACTCTAACGGCTTTAAAGCTTTTTCCACTTTCTTCCAGAACTCTTTCGTCTTTTTTCTTTGTGCTAACTTTGCTATAAGCTTTTTATACTTATCATCACTCGTAATCCAAACTGATTTGTGTGTCCTGATCGTTTCCCGACTCACACCGACAGTAGCACATATTTCAGAAATCTCATAACCGCTTTTAAGCATCAGATGAATCATCAACCGTTTGGTAAGCATAATTTTTTCTTCTTCTGTCAGAAAAACAGTGAAGAAACTTTGGATATCAAATGAAATCGTTAACGACGAAATCAGGAACGCGAAGTTATCACGCATTTCTTCCAGGAGTTCTGATTTGAGTTTTCTTTTCGATGCTCTAGGCATATGCATAACCAGTATACATGTATACTGGTTATTAAAAACAAGAATTTATTGTATTATTTTTATCAAAATTATTTATCTCTTATTACTTTGCTGTATTAGGCTAGGGCCTGGTATAGAGATCGCTCCAGGATGTTTATGTGCTTGTCCCAAGAAAAATTATCGCGCACATGATTCCATGCGCGTTTTCCCATCTCAGCTCTCTCGGGCATAATCTTTATCGCCTGGCGCATTTTCTTAGCGAAATCTGATATATCATATGGTTTTGCCAAATACCCGGTTACCCCGTCTCTTACAGTCACAGTCGGACCGGCATTATTCCATGCGACGACCGGCACCCCCCATCCCATCGCTTCTATAATCCCCATGCCGAAATCCTCCTCAGGCGCTGTGTAAATATACAAAACTGCTTCTCTGTACAATTTCTGAAGCATTATTTCAGAAATCTGTCCTGTAAATAGAATATGTTCCAAAATCCCTAGCTTTTTAGCTAACTTCATAAGCTTAGGAGTTTCATCTGTAAAAGGACCCGGAACCAAGAGTTTCATCCCGGGATTCACTCTTATAAACTTCTTAAAAGCTTTCAACCCATAATCGAACCTTTTTTGAGGCTGATGCCTATTAGTTATGAGCACAAAGGGTTTTTTAATTCGGAATGTATCCCCGGCATTATTTTTAAGATTGAACTCGCCAACGTAAGCTGTATGAGGATTTACTCGAAGCTTCGTAAAGTCTTGAGGGTAAGCCCCTGCCGGACAAGATATATAATCTTTCTTGTAAGTTTTTCTGATTATCCCGCCTATATAATTCCCATTAACTAAAATTGATGAGCCGCTCGTGAAAGATATTCTATCTGCCCATTTTACAAAAAAACGCATTTTTTTTATAACTATATCGATAAAATAATAATCTTTGAGATTCTGCCAGTTTACCTTCAAATCAATCTTCCGGGGATATAAAAGCCGATTCGGCTGATTCATATATACTACATAAGGTTTTCGCAGCATTAACGAAACGCAGAAAGCAATCCAGGCACCCGGTTGGTTCGCGCCTATTATCGCATCAAACCTTTTAAATCTGAAAGAGTAAAACGGAGCAAGAAATGCTGAAAGCACCATTTCAAGCGCATGATTCATAGGTAACCTCTCAGGCATCTGAGGTAAAAACGTTTTAACTTTCAATTTTTTTAATTGATCCGGAAAACAAAGTGATTTATTCCAGGTGGGGACAAAAATCTCAACTGAATGCCCTTTTTTCATTAATCCTTTTGCTTCTTCAATAATCAATCTCTCCCCCCCTCCCGAATAAGAAAAACCGCAATGAAATAAAGCAATTTTAAGTTTTTTATTTTTCATACGAGCAGGATATATTCCAAGCGTACACTACTTAATCATCATTTTCAAGAAGCGGACTTTTTTAACCTCTTATAGGTTGAAGGATAGGTTTTTAGAATATACAGAAGAAATAAAAATGTCCCTAGAGAGATCAAATCCATGAGTAAAGACGGTATATCGTTAAACCGGAAAATTCTAACCAGATTTCCTACGCCTTCTCCGTTACTAATTCTCATCGGCTCAGTAAGCATAAACAATCGAGATGAATAGACAGAAGCACTTATAATTACTGTTAATAACAGAACGCTTAATATCCCTAAAATCACCTTCATGTTTGAAAAATTAAATGCTTTCGATTTCATAAGTAACTCCCCGACAAGAGTTTCTGAAATTATGATCAACATAAGAGAAATAGTGAGGGAACCTGCAAACGTCAATTCGATCCGGTATCGTTCAGGCGTAAAAATACCACCCATCAGTACCTGTTTACTGGTATTAAAAAGCATCGTATATATTATAAGCAACGTCACTCCTATGAATATCGGTTTTAACCTTTTCCTTCTATCAAATACCAAAAAAAATAACGCTCCAAAGATAGGAATTATAGGAATTAACAGAGGGAAGAGACTCATGCTTTTATCCATAGCATAGACTACATGAGTCAAAAGTATTCCCCGGGAAAAAAAGGTCGGAAAATACCAAAAAAGCGATAAGCCGAATGCCGCGACAAATAAAAAAAGGGTCCTCAGGAGTTTTATTCTAAGGTTACCCATAAACCCTTCGGCAATTGTCAGCATAGGATAGATGATCATAAGGTTAAACATAACAAAAGGAGATAATATAGCGATAATTGCAGTACCGATTACCGTAATAAATCCTATAACAGGTATACCGGTTGCTATGAACGACTCAACGTAAAGTAAAAAAAGCGGTAAAAATGCGAATATAACCGCATGAGCACCGTCTCCATAAATCACAGCTGTACCTAGTGAGGGCGTATAATCAAAAAAAGGGTTAGGCAGTATAAATAATAAAGTCGCGACAAAAGCAGTAAGTTCGTGGCGCATTGCAATTTTTCTGATAAATAAATAAAAAGAAATAGGTGCTAAAGTCAACGAAAGCATGGTTATCGCTTTAAAAAATAAATCTTTATCGATGAAGAAAACTGCATCAAATATATTTGCGATCAACATAAATACTGCTGATGATTCAAATGAACCAGTCACATTTCTGACAAATAACGGCGATATGATTATGAAATTGATTATAAAAACTACAGTGATAAATATGAAAGTTCTTTTATCGAGCTTTCCCCCCTTCCACCAACTCAAAGACTTTTTATAAGTATCAGAAAGCTTTCCTTCGCCTACCCGATTCGAGAAGTCTATACCTCGTTTTACTTTTTCATTTTCCATAGTGAAATCCGATAAGAAGAAACATCCTCACTTTAAGAGTAAGGTACATGAAGAAACACTGTCAAGGCGTAAGATCTTTAGTAGTCATTTTCGTCTTCTTGTTGACCCAAATGCAGCTTTAGAGATATCTTTAGAAAAACCGGATAAATTTTTTTAAAGTATACTAAAACTAAACCCAACATACATGTCACGATTATCCCAATAATCCAATCCAAGTTATTTCGTGAGTACCTTAATACGAATTCCTGCTTACCTGCTTTCCTAGGAACGATAACTATATTACTAACCGAATCTGTGATAATTTCAGCTTCCCCACTCATAATCCTCCACCTGTGATCGTATGACACAGCGAGTGAAATTACTTCATTTTCTAGAATATCTGCTACAACCGTCAACTCATTAGATTTATTAAATCGTAGACTGACATTCCGTTTAATTACGTTTAAATAATTAAATATAGCTTCTTTATCTGCTCCATGTTTCGGAGATTGTAGCTCTATAATCTTCGTATCTGCTATTCTTCCCATACTTGATCCTGTTACTTTATAAAGATGGTCTCCGGACTTAGAATAAACTGGCGTAAAATATTTCTTCTGTTCAAATTTTTCTATATGTTTAAAATCATTGAAATATTCTTCCGATGTTGAATCATTTACTAAAATGTAAGACGCGCCCAAAATTTTAAGCCAAGCATGGGTTAAGGAAGGATCTCGTCCTTCGCGCACCTGATACGCTCCATGTGCCCACCACCTATGTATACTTGCTCTGTCATTCCCCCCCCGTACCTGCATTATGGAATCCCGTGCATTAATCCAAAAAACAGAAGAACCGGATAAAAAAACACGTTCTGATTTCGGAATGTATTTTGTTAATATACTAGTTATACGAGTTTTATAAGCGTCTTCTTCATTGTTAAATTGTTTCATTGTTACATTGTTATTTGTAACCATGTAGTAATGAAACAATGCAACCATTATTGCAACCAAAACTAAAGTATATTTATGGCTCATTACTCTTTTAGAATATGCGCCAATCATGAATGCGAATCCCATCTGAATCTCCGGCGCAAAACCGGTCCAATCTATGTAAAAATCCGGGTCTGATACAAGACGTATTAAGGATAAAAATAAAAAACTGAATGTAAAAAGTATCGAAAATAGTTTAAATCCTGAAAACTTTATTCGTTTCATTTTAATTACCCATAATGAAATAATTAACGGCATCAATTGTAGCGCTCCCTGTAAAAATACTGTAATAAGCTTTAATAACGGGATGCCGGCAATTGAGGGATTTATCAAAATAGTCCACCAATATCCAGGCGTGTACCAAAATGTAGAAATAGATATGCCTAAAAGTATGATAATTACTAACTTAAAAATATTTTCCTTAAAGTCTTTTAATTGTAAAGAAAATAATAAAGCTAGAAGCGAAATACAAACAGTCAATAATAATGAAGTATTTATTAAAAGGATTAATAATATTAATAGTATGGTAACTAAACCATACCTAAGCTTATGTGATCTCAAAAATCGCTTATAAGCTATAAGAAGAAACGGGATACTCGCTAATGTTATGTGCTTAAGACCGTCCTGGTATTGAAGCACCATATACGATGCAGGGAATAAAATAAAAAATAAGGCTGCAAAACCTGACATTTTCTTCTCTATGTCAAAATTTACAAGTAACGAGTATATCCCCAAGCCACATATAAAAATGCTTAGAAACAATAATACTATGTACCCTTGTGATGTATTTATATTCTGATATTGTAATAAGTTAACGATAACGGGGATGACTGGTCCTGAAAGGTAAAAATACGGGTTACCTAAGTACCAATACGGGTACCAGTCAAAACCCGGAAATGAGTTTACGAAAAACTGCAAAAGCGCAATAGTCGATCTAAGTAATGGCAAATTAAGCATACTTACCTAATCATACTATAGTTACTATAATTTCCATCCTAAGCGAACGATATTTATCAATTCCACACTTGACTTTTGGTATTTATTATATTCTAATTAATGTATATAACATAATATATGTTAGTATATAAACTATAGTATGTATAAAACTATAAGTATAAATAATAATACATATCAACAATTAAACGCTTTGGCTTTAAAATTAAAAAAACCGAAATCACAAATGATCCATGATTTGATAAGCGACTACATAGCGCGTATGAATGAGGAAGAAAAAAACTCTTTGCAGTCATTTAATGCTTCTGTGAAAAGGTTAACTAAAAGAGTTAAATTACCGCGCGGAACTAAATTCACTCATGAGTCTTTGGAGACTTCCAAGCTGTTAATTAATAGTGACATCGATAAATTAAAACCTGATAAGAGAAAAACTTCAATCAGTCGTCATGATAAAAAATAAAATTTTCGTAAAAATCGAATTACAGGACCTATGTATATAATAGATTCCAATATCTTAGCTGTAGAACTTCTTAGCAAATATCAAATGGATGATATTACCAAAAAAACGCTCGGATTTTATCGAAAAATTCCGTTAATGAAGCGTGTTATAGCTGATTTTATAGTCAATGAATTTGAATTATATATAATGCATGCGTTTCCGCTGCAGATTTCTTTAGGAGTTTCCGAAAAAAACCTATTACATGACGTTGTAGTAACTTATTTAAGACAAATCAGCAATAGCTGCACGATTATCGCACCGAGTCGAGCTATTGTGAAAAATGCATTTTCACTTTACCAACAATATAAAAGCGATACAGGATCAAACTATATCAGTTTTACTGATAGCTTACTTCTTTCCACCGCAATCCAGCTTCAATACACTATAATTTCGCTAGACTCTTCCCTACTTACATATGCTAAAGAGCTCCACATCTCTTGTTTTGAAGCAATAACAGCAAAAAGTTGAGAAATATATAAATTTTTATAATTTTATACAAACATTGTTATTTATCTTTCTATTACAATCTAAATAAATATACAAATATTATTAACTGCATTGTTTAGCCTCGAGAATTACTTTAGTACTACCCTTTCCATTTTTTTACCGTGAAAACTGTAACTTACTTATAATTTGTCTGAAAACAAATTTTGCTCGATTTGCTTATAAATTATTTATTCGTAGCTGGTGGAGTTTCAGATCTGGTAATATGCTCTTCTAAAAGATAAGTGTAAGAAAATCGCCAGAAAATAAGCATCCACAAAAATGCTACTAATGTCGCGAAGTAATCATGCATAATTTTCACTGCTAAATCATTCCAATAATATGCTAGAGCTACAATAAAGCTCATTCGAAAAATATTTATAAGAAAGGTGCCCACCACGCCTAACATAATTACTTCTATCTTACTAATCTTCGTATACGGCCCCTTTAATCCTCCGATCAAGGTTAATCCAAGAAGTATCATGCTTTGCCAGCCTAAGCAGTTCCATTGAAGCTCTATCCCGGTATATCCGCCATTTCGGCGCTCAAGCATCATCGAGACGAATTGACTGGTATCATTTGTCACACTTGCAGGTACTCCTATCACCCTGACTAATACTGCAACTAAACGCGCTTCATACGGAACCACCGTTTCCTGCAGCCACATATACCACTTCATAGTCATAAATATCTTCGTGAGCGCTGCGCTAAAAGTCATCAAAAACGGCAAAACCATCATGATGACGCTAATCGCGATAAAGATGGTGATGAAGGTCTGTTTACGCATAAATGAAGATAATTAAAAGTTAAAAATTCAAAATGAAAAATTAATTTGAAAATTTACAATTTACAATATAATCCTTTGTATTTTTTAATATTTAAGTCTGCATTTTGAATTGATTGTTATATTTGTTTCGGATTTGGTTAAACAACTTTCTCAACAGCTTTTTATACTTCTTTTTATCATACCATCTCCTCCTTAATGCCTTGGGCAATAATGGCGCTATCAGCATCAGCAACCATAAATTCTCCGGTATTGCCACTATTACATCCCAATTCACTGTATAAGGCGAGGTGCTGCCTGTCGTCCACTCAGCGAATACGGTACTTGGCCCCGAATAATTACTGGTTACATAGGTATTCGTTCCCGTAGTCTTCCAGGCAGTTTCAGCCGCCCACTCAGATGCCAGATCACAGTTCGTACTCGTTGCACATGAAGAATAGAATATGTCTGAATCCACTGTGTCAATCCAGAGAGCATAAAGGTTATTATTCGTGATATCCAGAGAAAGAGAAACATACGCGTCATCCGCATCCGCGGCATCAGCCACAAGCACGGCAGAACTCCAGGAAGTACCATTCCATTTTTTATAACTTATCTGGTCAGTTGATTCATCATCCACGAAAACCAGATGCACAGTCCCCGACTCCCCGACTGCTGAAAAATTATCCGAGATATTTGCAAGTGTAGTGTCAATAGCATCCTGAGTGCCCGGAGTCAACCCACTAAGAGCCAAGCGGTTATAAAACACATCAGTCCCGTCAGAATAGAGATAATCAATTTCCGCTCCGCCATTGTGCGTGCCTGTGGAGTCATTGTTTTCCAGAAAACTCCATTTCGCTTTCACGCCCTGCAAGGCTCCATGCATTTCCAAAACTGTCTCCCCGCTCCAGATTGTACCGTTGTACTTGTCGTATACGATATCATCCTGATCATCTTCATAAAAAACATAGATATTCGTTCTATCAATTGCAATCGATGGCGCAAACCCGACATCTGTCTTTGTAGTTATTGTCGACCAGTCAGTAGTCCATGTCGAACCCGTATGCTTAGCAAGTGCAATGGCTCCCCCGCTATCTTTATATGCAACCCAAGTGTCTCCAGTTAAAGTATTTACACCCAATGAAGGGGCTTGTTCGTTAGTTACAATATTTACAGATGTATCAATGTCATGTTTTGTAAAATGTCCTTCTGCAGTAGGATTATTCGATGTTGAAATAGCGCCGGTTAGATCACTATCGCCTGTATTTATATATGCTATTTCGATAAAGTTCCCATCGTTAATTGTGATGTCTATCGAGCTGGCCGACGCAGATGATTCGACAATTACTGGAGTGTTCCATGATCCTCCTACTTTATTTACATATTTAGGGAATGAGCCCTCAGTTGTACAAGCGGCATGAGGTACGTTGTTTGAATCGACGGTAATGACAGCATCTAAACATGCATCAGTACCTCCTGACATGATAGTTGCGGCACTTCCGGTAGTAAATGTATTTGTGCTTGTAGCAAATGGCATATATTTTAAGTCGGAATTAGGAGATGTAAATACATATGTAAGATGTATAACGTCTGAACCGTCAATTGCCATACCCCCTACAAAATCACAATCTGGATTATTTGCTGAGTCCCTTTCCGTCCAGTTTATACCATCGGATGAAGACCATATTTCGCAAGATCCTCCGTCATTGTTGAATGAGTATAAAACTCCAGTTGATGAGCGCACTACTTGCCTTCCAGATTTATAAATCCCACCAAAATCACTCGCGTTATCAATATTCGTCGGTGGGCGTCTTAGAAAAAGATGGTTATAGTATGTATCTGTTCCGTCATCATACAAATAGTCTATCCGGTTGGGGCCATAATTATTCCATTCGAAAGACCATTTTGGTTTCATGAAATAGTCAACACCAGATGGTGGAGTCTGCAGAATAGTCTCCCCTGCCCATGCGGGACTTCCTGCGTTTGAGTCATATATGTCGTATGCTAATTTTCTGTCGGTAGAATCTTCGGAATAAAAAACATATATATCGCTTGATTCGGCAATCGCAATATACGGTGCTTCTCCAATATCTGTTTTTGTAGTTACTGTTGACCATCCTGTTGACCAAGAAGAAAATTCACTACCGTCTGTTCTTTTTGCCAGTGCAATAGTTCCTCCACTATCCTTATAAGAAAGCCATGTATTTCCAGTCGAGGTATCAACTGCAATACCAAGAGATCCGGCTGTGTCCACTAATGTATCTATATCGTATAGTGACCACTGTCCAATGGCGTCTGGATCATTATCTTGACCGACAGCCGCAGTTAAGTCTGAGTCTGAAACGTTATAATAAGATATTTCTGGAATATTATCTTCGTCAATTGTTATGACCGGCGAGCGCATCTCTGGATATGCAACACCTTCCAATGACACTTCAGAACCCCAAGACCCACCTATTCGATTTGAGTAAATTAGCTTGTGTTGAAAGCCACCGTCATCAAAGTTGTAAATCACTACATGAGGGACATCATTGGCATCAACTGCGATAGAGTGATCAGTACATTCATTATTACAACTACTTACAGGTGTTTCAACGCTTCCAAAAGTGTCAGTAGACGTTGTAAATTTAATATACTTAGAGGTACTACCTCCAGGTAAATAACTTAAATGAAGGTTATTTGCACTATCTATTGCTACAGCGTATGTTATAAAAACACCGTCAGTCTGTGGGTTGTTAGCAGTATCTTGTTCAGCCCAATTAATACCATCTGTCGATTTCCATACTTCTAAGTATCTGTCCAATCCCTCTGCGTCAGAGACAACTGCATATAGTGTGCCAGTAGATGTGCGTACAATGTTTGGGCTTGCAGAACGTACAGGGCCTAAGTCGCTTGCATCGCCTATCATTACGGACTCAGGAATAAGTTGATAAAGTCTAGTAACTTCTTCATACATCAAAGCTCTATTGTAGACACGCACATCATCAATTTGGCCATCCCACAACTCTCCACCGTCTGATTCACCCGAAACAGCAAACGCTTCAGAATTTGCTAGAGAATTGATATTTGCAAATGTGCCAGTTCTCGATGAGACGTCTTTCACACCATCCACATAAATTGCAGTATTTGTTTCATTATCGTCATCCCACACGACTACAATATGATGCCATCCCGTAGTCGTGATCGCCGCTGTCGTTTCCATTAGGTACTCGTCGTTACTGGTCACATCTGATACTTCAAAGCGTATGTCGTCGGCTCCATCTCCGTCGATCCATAATGTGTATCCCACAGCACTGGATGCTTCATCAGTTCTCTTGGCAATTATTTGATCGTCAGCAGTGAAAGCGGATCTGTTTACCCAAGCTGAAAGTGTAAAGTCAGTAGTGTCAACTATATCCAAGTTATCACCCATTGAAACATAATCACCGGTTCCGTCGAATGTTCCTGATCTACTAAATCCAGATCCTGTGGTCGTAGCACTCCCTTGAGACGTACCGTCAAAACTTGAAGTCGACGAATCTACTACCTGGTCAGTCGTCCCGTTCCAGCTTGCTTCATTCATTTTCCAATGCCCCACTAAATTAGTTGTTAAAGAATCAAAATACGTATCTTCTCCTCCGCTTCCTGCTGTCACAGAACAAGTAGAGCCTGAAGAATCCTGCCAGGCAGATGAAGCATTCACCCATCTACAGCCTTCAAGTGCTGTATTTGAAACGAATGTGGCGTACATATTTTGCGATCCTGTAGATACTATATTTCCATAGACATTTGCATTGGTCTGGTCATCTGATATTTGAGAGGCAGTTCCCCAAGTAAGAGTAGAAAAATCTGTATCACCGGTATGAGCAGATTTAACTGCTTTGTATACATATTTTGATCCGTTATAATTTCTGGCGCCTACCCAAAGATAGTTACTGGAATCTGAAGTTATATAAGGATAAGCATGAGTATCTGATGCCGACGTTCCGTCAAGTGCCGCGTCAATGTCATTATCCCATGATATGTTAGTAGTTGAGAGCGTACCCCTTAACACCTTGATATCATCGCTATTTGTCAACGCGATCCAGACATAAGCAGTACCAGAGATAGTCGTATTCCAGACTGAGAAATCATTTGTGTTGTAGTTCAGGTGTGTGATGCCTGTCCAGGTAGAACCTTCATTTGATGAATATTTGATGACTATACTTGTTCCGTCATAATGAAACATCCAGTGCCTGGAATTGGTGGCGTCATAAAAAGTTTTCCTCTGGAATGAATACGCGGTGGCAGTACTCGTTCCTGTTCCTTCACAGGAACCGGCAGCGATAGTCCAATTCGTGTTGTTTCCTGAATTGACTGAACTTGAAGATGATATCGCAGTTCCTGTTACAGCTGAATCTTTTACATCAAGATAAATTGCTGTAGGTGAAGCATCGGAATTGGCTATCGTAAACTGGGTATTGGCAGTACCTGAACGAATGATAAGAAGTGAATCACAGGCATTACCTGAAAGATTAATATTATTACTTATCGTATACGTAGTACTGGCCGCAAACTGCAAGGTTCTATGTCCACCAGTAACAGATGCGGATAACTGGTAGAACGTGGTAGTCCCTGTTATTACCTGGGTACTACCTACTGCACCATCTAAGGTGGTCAGATTGCTTCTTGCCGTATATGTTCCATTATTTGTGAAATTACCCGCTACACTTACGTTATTATTTTCACCCGATTTCGCATCCAGAGTATTACTGGTGTCTATTAATAGATTTCCGTTCACATCAAGCGCGTCTTCAAGTGTAAAAGTAAGAGTCGTTCCGCCATTATCTATCGAGAGACTATGAAACGCATCACTGTTTGAAGTAATAGTCGGAGTACCTGCTGTAGCATCCATCACCACAGTTGAACTGTTTGGAGTAAATACAGCGCTTGCCTCAACCAGCCAGCTTCCGGCTACATTAAATCCATCAGTAGATGAAGCGCTGAGTGTAGTATTGGCTTTAAGAGTAAAATTATTTGCGATATCAAGTGCCAGATCCGTAGTTTCGTTATCTACAGTAAATGTAGTCGAGCCATTACCTAAAGTTAAGTTATAAGCATCTAATTCACCATTACCTGATAAAGACGCAGTACCTGAAGCTGATGAAAGAATAGTGAATGTCCCTGATGCTG
>CAZNVI010000012.1:17231-20601 GCA_964576705.1 uncultured Gammaproteobacteria bacterium
GATAAAGACGCAGTACCTGAAGCTGATGAAAGAATAGTGAATGTCCCTGATGCTGATTGACTCGTAGCGCCATCAATTGATACATCCCCGGATCCGGAAACAGAAGTATCGCCAACTGTAACGGAATTAGTCCCCATGGCAAAGGTCTGTAAAGCGTTAACTGTCAAAGAACTTTTTAATGCAAGGTTGTTGGTCGAAAGAGTTGTAGTATCAGTAGTCCCGTCTCCCAAATCTAAATTATAAATTGTGATTGTTCCTGATCCGCCTCCTAGAGTTCCTGTTCCATCTATATCTACAGTAGGCGTTCCTGATGCATGAGTGATTGTACCTGATGTAGCTGTAGTCAGATCCCCTCCGTCTATATTTAAGTTGGCATTAATGGTTAAAGTCGTACCTGCAGCAACTGAAGCGTCATTGGTTACAGTAGTTGCCGCACCTATGACCATTACTGCTGAGGTGCCGGCAACAGTTAAATTTTGATTAATTGTAGTTGTATTTGAAATCGTAGTAGTCCCTGTACCTGTTGTTGCAAGTGTATAGAAAGTAAGTGTTGGCGTGGTGCCACCGCCAATTGAGCCCGTACCACTCATAGTAACAGTAGGCGTACCTGATGTAGTTGTAACAATTGCAGAGGTTCCCGACGTAGTAATATCCCCGCCATTTATACCCGTTGAGCCGTTAACCCTTAAAGTTGCTCCACCATCTACCAATGCATCCCGTGCGATAGTATTAGTCGCAGTATCAAGAATAGCAACACCGGAATCATCCACATGTATATCTCCTGTACCTTGCGTCGTAACAGTTCCGCCCGAAGCATCAAATGTATCTCCAGTCCATATATGAAATTCGAAATTAGAATCCACAGTCAGATTTCCGTTTGAAGATGCTGAAACTGAATATTTTACATCATCATCCGTATCATCTGCTGTATAAAGTGAGTCCGGTGTTATAGACGCTCCTGTATCATGGCGCACCGCAACACGATTCTGGTAAATATGTATATCAGACTTTGTAGTACCGTCAGAAACCATCACAGTCGTTCCCTCCTCTGTCTCATCATCAAGATAAACAGTTAACACATCACCTGAATCAACAGGCAGTCCTCCTATAGACCAAACACCTGATGAATCTGTCTCATCTGTATATGTACCCGCACCATTGATACGAAAATCCACAGTCTTATTCGCGCCGATATTGCTACCGGTTTCATTGGTATAAACTGTTCCTGAAAGTGTCACCCCTGCTGGTTTAAGAGCTAAAGATATGGCTCCTTTATATGAAGTATTTGCAAGAGTCATCGTCGTATTGCCATATGCGCCTGGACTCGCTTTCTCACCGGTTGCCATGCAGTGTCCTCCCCCCAAGCCTGAAGTACTTGAGTTATCAGTTCTTTCAGTCAAGCTGGTTAAGTCAGAATTTGACCAGCTGCTGCATTCTGCTGTACTATCTCCATTAAAACTGGTTGAGGATATGAGAACTACTAACGCATCATGTATGGTAGTAGTTGCCCCGGGAATAACAGCAGATGTATCGTTGGTAGCACTATCATTTCCACCTGCCCCTATATTCCAAGGGTCACCTGATGTGATTACACCTGAGAAACAATGAATCTGTCCTGTGGTATGATTTCCGGAATCAGCTACAGTCGGCGCGGTATCTCCTCCGGCAGTCCGCTTCCAGAAAAGAGCTAGTCTTGACCCTGGATTCGTAGCAGCAGTGCCTGCTGATTGCGGTGAGTAACTAGATACTTCCGCAAATCCCTGGGCTGATGAAAGTGTAATAGCCTGATTCTCCGATTCAACTGCAAGAAGGCAAACATCATTAGCCTGCATACTGGCAGGATATGGCGGCTGGATGGCAATTGTATTAGCGGTAAAAGTCCCTGAGGCTCTGTAAGATGGAGCTGCATCCACAGCAATCTGCCAAAGTCTCGTTTCTCTAAACTCCCGGCCTATCTCAAATTTTCCCAGAGTAAAAAACTGGGGACTGAAATCAGGCGCATCATAAACGTATCCTAAGTAATACGTGTCATTTTTCTTCCAGTCGACATACCAGGTAAGAACTTTTTTATCCCCTTTCGTTTCTTCCTTAATTTCTGCGCCTAGCCCTTTCTCAAAATCAATATCTTGAAATTTCTTACTAGTTTCACGGTCTTTGTCTTCAAACTTTCTTATATCAAAATCTTTTGGTACGCTCTCAACTACTTTACCAACGTAATCTTTCTTAGGCTTTATTTTAAATACCACCGGATATTCGTTATATGGATATATACGCGTAGCAGTAAGTCTTTCGACATCAAAAAGTACATTTTCTGATACTGCAAAATCATCTGTTATGGAAAATGTTCCATTTCTTGTAACTGCCGTGAGCAACATCTCATATTTACCAATAGTTGTAGTTTTATAATTAGTTTCATAATCCGGATCGATTGAAAGAGACTTTGACAGACATGAATCATTTATAATGATTCCTTTATCTGTAGATAAACGGGTAACACGACCTTCAGGATCGATAATATCTAATGTCACATCCGCATCACAAACCATTTTCCCGGCCTCATTTAAAACGCCGATTGAAAAATGAGCAGTTTCGCCTTTAGAATAAATGTTTTTATTGGGATTTATAGCCAAAACTCCCCACGAGAAATCCTGTTTTATGGACTTTCCATCCAAACTTGCTATGATCGTATATCTTCCGGGTTTTACGTGCTTATTCTCCGAAGGAGATATTCGTAAAGATTCGTTCTCTTCTACTACTTTGAATCTATTTTCATCCGCCCCCTCTGAATTTTTTACTTTTAAATTAACCAGGTTTCTAAACACTTCAGGTTTTCTGCCGAATAGTCTGTTAATTCCTGATTTTGCTTTTTCTAATAAGCCGTACTTTCTGATAAGTCTAAATTCGGGTTTTTCATCTGCTCTAAAATCTTTCTTTTCTGCAGTAAGACGAAGAACACTGTTTTCTGTGTTTATTTCACTACCTGGCTCATCCGCATATGCTTTCGGAATTAGAAAAGATCCTAAACTCTCTATCTCTTCTATATTCTTATTCAACGATTGCAAGCCTTTAGGCGTAAGAATACTTCCGCTATTTAAGCCTGCTGTGGATTTAATCACAGGCACATAAGGGACATAAGCATGAAGCATAAAAGCGATAAAGAGTGTAATCCCTAAAACACTTTTGCCTATACGTCTTTTTGTACGGGAAGGTATTCTTAGTGCTCTTTTATCAAATGTACTATTAGCTGTAGCTAAAGCCAGATAGGAATTAGTCGTTAGTCCTTGGTCATTAGCCCTTAGCTTGAGGGTAGATACTGCTTCACTCATACTCGCAATGACACCAGATGGAGCAGATCTTCCAAATATCCCAC
>CAZNVI010000013.1:0-6869 GCA_964576705.1 uncultured Gammaproteobacteria bacterium
TCACAGTCTCTGCTCCTGGAGCTGAACTCTCTGAGTCCATAGCTGTTACTAGATAGTCCTCGTATTCCCATATTTACAATTATATTTACTAATATATTGACAATTTTCAAATATTTGAGTATAATTACTTAATGGTAGAGTTTGATCCTAAGTTCAGCTTAACTTTAGGTATTATAAATAAGCTAACCAGCATTGAGCGTCTATACGGACAATTACTCGGAGAGAAATTAGTTCCTTCACTCGCCCTTAAATTATCAGAAGAAAACCAAATATTAGCTACCCATCATTCAACCAGCATCGAGGGTAATCCTTTATCCCCTCGAGAGGTGACGAATGTTATTCTAAATGATCACATTCCTACGGTAAAATCAGAATTAGAAGTAAAGAATTATTTCAGTGTTTTAAATACAGTCTTTATTATGGCGCGCCAGAAGACGCCTATTACGACATCACTTACAGAAAAACTTCATCATGAACTTATGAAAGATGTTGAGAAAAAGGATTATGGTACATTCCGTGACGGACCGGTGTTCGTAGGTCATGCAACTAAGCTTGAGGTGGTAGTGAAACATAATCCTCCATATCATACGCGTGCGGAAATTAAAAAATCTCTTGATGAAGTATATGTATGGCTTGACGATACTTCTGATATGATTCACCCGCTTCTTAAAGCCGGAATTCTTCATCACCAATTCGCATATATTCATCCTTTTTTCGATGGAAATGGACGCTTGGCTAGGATACTCACAGCTTATTATTTATTGTTGAAGCAATACGAAGTCGTACGGTATTTTATACTGGATGATTTCTACGATATGGATCGACAGACCTATTCTGATATGCTTCATAGTGCTGATGATGGAGATGAAACTGAATGGATAGAATACTTTTTAGAAGGCGTAGCCTATTCCTTGCAGGCATCTCTTAGTAGAATTCAAGACTTAAAGAAAACTTCACTTGAGGAAATTACCGGTGAGAAGCGCGTACTCGTCACACCTCGCGAAGAAGAGGTTTTACAGATTATTCTCGATAAAAAAGCGATAAAAATGAAGGACATTGAAGAGTCTTTCGAGGTGACACGCCAGCAGGCCCATGCCCTTCTCTCTTCACTCGTAGATAAAGGACTTCTTCAGAAATTCGGCTCCACGAAGTCCAGTTATTATAAATTGTCTGTTAAGAGGAGTTAGAAATAGTACTAATTAAAAGATTAGGAGGTATTATTGACTCGTTTGCTGTTGAGCTTCAAATATCATTTGCGCATGAGTATGAAGCGTCTTACGGTCAGCTCCGTCTAAAGCAGCCTCAACACCAGCTTTTACTGCTTCTGTACGTAAGGCAGTAGCTTGGTTTTCAGCTAATATTTGCTCAGCATCCCGTGTTTCTGGTTGTCTTATTAAATTTATTTCAGGATTTGCCACAGGTATGAATTTTAGATAAATATTTTAATCTTGTCAATCTACAAGAGGCTCTCGCCTGTCATCTCTGAGGGTTTAGGAAGATTGAAAAGTTTTAAAATTGTTGGCGCGATATCTGCGAGGGAAGCACTTTCGCGCAACAATTTTATGTTTTTGTCAGTGATTATAAAAGGTACGGGATATAGGGAGTGGGCTGTAGTTGGTTGTTTATTTACCTCATCATACATATCCTCAGCATTCCCGTGGTCTGCTGTAATAAGTACTACTCCACTTTTCCCAAGCATCGCTTCAGTAACTCTTCTGATCTGCTCATCTTCAAATTTGACAGCCTTTAGCGTGGGGTCGAATTTACCCGTATGTCCTACCATATCGGCATTCGCAAAGTTTATAACTATAAATTCCGCTCCGGAATTTATACGCTCTATGGTCTTGTCAGCGATTTCAGCTGCTTTCATTTCAGGTGCATAGTCATGGGTGGGGATGTCTTTTCTACTGTCTATCATTACAAATTCTTCGTTTTCATGTTTAGTTTCTTTCCCGCCGTTGAAAAAGTAAGTGACATGGGCATATTTTTCAGTTTCCGCTATATGAATCTGTTTTATCCCGTTTTTCGCAAGTGCCTCAGATAGTGTATTTTCGATTGAAATCGGCGGATACGCGACAATAGATGGTAAAGTTTTATCGTATTGAGTGAGAGTAACGAAGTTAAGGTTTAATTCAAATTTTTTATCAAGAATTAATTTAGTGATTTGACGCGCCCGGTCAGGACGGAAGTTGAAAAAAAATACTCCATCATTCTTTCCGATTGTATCTGTCTCCCCTTTCTCGCTTGATAAAATCTGCGGTGTGATGAATTCATCCCCTACTCCTTTTTCATATTGCTCTCTTATTACAGTTAGGGCGGATTTTCCTGTATGTTTTCCGCCTATTCCGTGGAATAATGCTTCATATGCTTTTTGGGTTCGATCCCAATTCTTGTCCCGATCCATAGCGTAATATCGTCCGTTAATTGTCGCCACATGTGCATTGCCTACTTCATTTAGAACTTTTTCAAGCTCATTTACATACTTATCAGCGCTTTCAGGCGGTGTATCGCGTCCGTCTGTAAATACATGAATTAGTACTTTTTTAATTCCTTTATCTTTTGCCAGTCTCAAAAACGCGAAAAGATGATCCTGGTGGCTATGGACTCCTCCGGGACTGACTAAGCCCATCACATGAAGATTTGATCCGTAATGTAAGACGTGTTCAAATAACTGATTAAATGATGTATTTTTTTTAAAATTACCGTTTTCGATATCTTTATTAACTCTTACTAAATCTGTGTAAATTACCCTCCCTGAACCTATCGTCAGATGACCTATCTCGCTTGTGCCTATGGTGCCTTCGGGAAGCCCTACCGCTTCGCCACTGGCAGGGAGTGTAGTATGGGGATAATTATCCCAAAGATAGTTCATATACTCGGGATTAGCCTCAGATATTGCGTTATGTTTGTTATTAGGTCTTACTCCCCAGCCATCGAGGATTATGAGAAGGATTTGTTTAGCGGAATTCATAAAATTTAATGATTCAGGAAGTTTATTGTTCGAGTTTATCAACCCTCCTTCGTTAAGGCTTCGGAAGGGCGATGGAACTTATAACTTCCTTGGCTCTCGTAGCCTTGGCGTAGTTGGCTCGACTCGCTACGCTAGCTCGAAGAATAAATTAGATTATTGTTTATTGAATATCCCTTTGCCGATATATTGGGCTTTTTCGCCTAACTCCTCCTCTATCCTAAGAAGTTCATTATATTTTCCCACTCTATCAGTACGGGAAAGTGAGCCGGTTTTTATTTGTCCAGATGATAATGCAACTGATAAGTGTGAAATAGTTACGTCCTCTGTTTCCCCAGATCTGTGAGATATTACTGTAGTCCATTTTGAACTTTGTGCCAGTTGTACTGCATTTATAGATTCAGTGAGAGTTCCTATCTGGTTTACTTTTACCAGAATTGAATTTGCTGCTTTTTCTTTAATCCCCCGGGTAAGAAATTGCGGATTTGTTACCAGTAAATCATCTCCTACTATTTGCACTTTCCCGCCTAATGTTGTTGTCAACTTAGTCCAAGTCTCCCAATCTTCCTGATTTAGAGGATCTTCGATCGAAACAATCGGATATTTGCTCACAAGATCTGTCCAGTATGAGATCATTTCATCAGAAGTTAATTCTTTATTCTCGCTTTTTAGATGATATTTACCATTTGAGAAAAATTCAGATGCAGCTGCGTCTACCGCAAAAACTACATCTTTTCCCGGAGTGTAACCTGCCTTAGAAATGGCTTGTGTGAGAAGATCAAATGCTTCAGAATTTCCGCTTTTAAGTACGGGGGCATATCCTCCTTCATCACCGACTGAAGTGGGATACCCATTTTCTTTTAGAACTTTTGCAAGCGCATGAAATACCTCAGCTCCGATTTGCAAAGCAGAAGAAAATTTTTCAGCGCCTACAGGCATAATCATAAATTCCTGAATGTCAGCACCCCATCCCCCATGTTTACCACCGTTTATAACATTCATCATGGGAAGAGGAAGTAAATATTTATCGTCGAATTTTTGGGAAAGACTCGCAAGATATGCGTAATAAGGCTTGCCTTGAGTACTTGATGCTGCACGGGCACATGCCAGAGATACGGCAAGAATAGCGTTTGCGCCAAGACGGCCTTTATTCGGTAATCCGTCAAGGTCGATAATCTTCTGATCAATTCCTTTTTGATCGAATACATCCATGCCGGTTACAGCTTTTGAAATCTCCATATTGACATTATTTACTGCTTTAAGGACACTTTTTCCTCCGTAAATTTTTGGGTCATTGTCGCGAAGTTCTACTGCTTCATGAATACCTGTGGATGCACCGGAAGGAACCGAGGCTCTTCCCATCAAGCCATTCTCAAGATGCACATCAGCTTCTATTGTAGGATTACCGCGGGAATCGAGAATCTGGCGGGCGTGAATGTTTGTTATATTCATATAATAATGACTTTCATTGATCTTAATCGGATTTACACGGGATCAGAACATATACGATTATAGCGAATAATTTTTAATCAGACAAGTAAGTATTCTAGTTGCATATAAAGTATAATTAATTTTAAATGAAGAAGAAATTTGTTTTATTTGTTTGTGGTCTTCTTATTTTGGCGCTTACCGCTGTCGTTATTTCCTTCTCCCCAAAGTTCTGGTTTTTAACAAAGCTTATCTTTAAACCTCAGTCTAATCCAGTTTTAATAGAAAAAGGAAAGGTTTTAGAGGATGATTTAATTGAATTGCCTAGTCCTAGTTTAGAGACAATTTTTTATGATAACCATTCATGGATCGCGACTTTATCAGCTGACAAGATTACAAAAATTTTAGTAACCGGAGATGTACTTCCTGCCAGATCTGTGAATTCACGCGTCGTGGCGAAGAATAATCCTCTATGGCCATATGAAAAAGTAACCGGTTTTATAAATAAGCTTAATGCTGATATTACTTTTATAAATTTGGAAACACCGCTTTTAGATGATTGTCCTGTAACTGAAGTAGGTATGATATTTTGTGGAACATCACGAAATATTGAAGGATTGAAAGCTATCGGTGCGGATGTGGTAAGTGTAGCGAATAACCATACTGGTAATCATGGAGTTGAGGGTTTTATGGAAACCTTAAATCATTTAGATAACGCCGGTATGATACCTGTTGGAGCTGGAAAACCTGTTTATAAAAATATCAAAGGAATAAATCTTGCATTTCTTGGATTTAATGATATTGAAAAGAATACAGTTGGGATGGATTTGGCAGAAGAAAAATTAATATCAGCACAAATAAAAGAAGCGAAGACTAAATCTGATGTTGTAATCGTAATGCATCATTGGGGAACCGAATATATGTCACAGCCTGATGAAAGACAGAGATATCTCGCACATTTCACGATAGATCAGGGTGCTGATTTAGTAGTCAGCAACCATCCCCATTGGATTCAGCCGGTAGAAATTTATAAAAATAAATTAATTATGTATGCACACGGAAATTTCATATTCGACCAAATGTGGTCTGAGAAAACTCGTGAAGGGGTATTGGGTTTATATACCTTTTATGAAAAAGATCTCATAGATGTAGAATTCTTTCCTTTAAAAATTTTTGACTACGGTCAAGCCTTGTTTTTAGAGGGTAGTGAAAAGCAAAAAGTGGTAAGTGAAATGAAAAAAGAAAGTTATTTACTCCAGTCGGGTTTGTAATATTTTCTCCCGCGTAAGTTTTCAGGTAAATATTCCTGCTTAGTCTTTTCTCCGGTTAGTCTTTCTGTTTGCCAGGGATAGCGGTCATGTCCCTTGCCATAACCGAACTTTTTCATAACTTTATTTGAAGGGTTACGCAGATGAAGCGGTACTGGTTCTAATCTTTCAGTATCTATATCCGCTAAAGCATTATAAATTCCTTCAGTCGATGCTATAGATTTTTTGGCATTTGCTAAATATGTGGCAGTTTGTGAAAGGATGAGAGTAGATTCCGGCATGCCGATGAGATGCACTGCCTGCATGCAAGATGTAGCGAGTACGAGTGCGGTTGGTTGTGCGTTTCCGATGTCTTCTGCAGCGAAAATCAGCATTCTTCTGGCTATAAATAATGGATCCTCTCCTGCTTTTATCATTCTTGCCAAATAATGTAATGTAGCATCAGCGTCAGATCCCCTCATAGATTTAATGAAGGCTGAGATGGTGTCGTAATGCCAGTCACCCTTTTTATCGTAATAAATAGCTTTCTGTTGAATTGCCTCTTCTGCCGTTTTTACGTCAATAGTTTTACTAATTGATGCAGCAAGTTCTATGGCATTTATCAAAGTCCGTCCGTCACCATTTGATGATTTAATAAAATGCTTAATTGCTTCGCTCCTCCATTTATTTTTAGGAAAAAGTTTTATCGCACGGTTAGCAATAGTTTCAAGGTGCGCTTCCGTTAACTGATAAAAGATATAGACTTGGGCTCTTGAGATCAATGGCGCATTCACACGGAATCCGGGATTTTCAGTAGTCGCACCAATTAGAACTATCGTACCGTTTTCTACATGAGGTAAGAACCCATCCTGTTGGGATTTATTAAATCTATGAATTTCATCTACGAATAATATAGTTTTTTTATTACTGTCTTCTTTTTCTTTTTTCGCTTCTTTTATAACTCTCCGGACATCTTCAACGCCACTAGTAACTGCTGAGAAAAATACGAAATTTGCGTCGGAATTTTCTGCTATTACATGTGCAAGTGTAGTTTTGCCGACACCCGGTGGTCCCCAGAAAATCATAGACGTGATATTCCCAGTTTCGATCATTCGACGGATCGGTTTATTTTTTCCCACCAAATGTTCTTGGCCGACGAAGTCTTCTAAATTTTTCGGGCGAAGTTTATCTGCAAGAGGTGCATCCATATTTTGAAGATATTATAC
>CAZNVI010000013.1:6969-20557 GCA_964576705.1 uncultured Gammaproteobacteria bacterium
GCATTTGTGTGGGCGTGCGGGGCAGAATTCGCGTCCGAAGAGAATCAGTAAATGCGAGAAATCGATCCACTTGTCTTTCGGAACGATTTCCATTAAATCAAGCTCTATTTTCACTGGATCTGTTTTATCTGTTAATCCCAATTTCCTACTAAGCCTCATTACATGGGTATCCACCGCTATGCCTTCTGCTTTATGGAATGCGTTTCCGAGGACGACATTTGCAGTTTTTCTCGCGACTCCAGGAAGTGCATCCAAATCTTCCATATTATCAGGGACTAATCCTCCATGTTTTTCTACAATTATTTTTGAAGTTGTGATTATGGCCTTCGCTTTATTTCTGTGGAAATTGACCTTATTTATCATACTATCTAACTCTTCGTAATCTGCTGATGAATAATCTTTCGAGGTTTTATATTTGGTAAACAGTGCGGGAGTTATGAGATTAACCAGCTTATCAGTAGTTTGAGCGGAAAGCATAGTAGCAATAAGTAGCTCCAAAGGTGTCGTAAAATTAAGAGCGGTTTTGGGATCCGGATAATAGCCCGATAATTTTTGAATGATTCCTGAAACCTTAGTTTTTTTATCCATAATTTGATTATACAATACGTGTTAGTCAATTAAAGCTAAGCTTTGATTTTAAAAGTTTAAACCTTTAGGCATTGAAGCTATAGCTTGTGCTACCCGTGCTACTGGTGATACTTATGGTGCTTTTTATTAACTTCCCTCTTGATTTCTATAAAAGCATTGTTTTATAGTATTATTCGTATATGGATGATCAGAGTACACCTGTAGAAGCAGAGATAGTTGAAGAAGCTTCAAGTAGTGATAGTCAAGCGACTGTTTTATTAAGTCTTGAAGAAATGATTAAGAAATATATCTCAAGGTTAGATCAACTGAAAATTGAAGTAAAGAAGCAGCGGGAAATGTATGATGATTCGTTTTTAAATAATCCTACCTATATTGAGAATACGGAAAAAGCGAAAGCTGCTGCTAAAGACCTGCAGGTTACGAAGAAAAATATAGCCTCTCAGCCGGCAGTTATCCAAGTATCATTGAAGTTAAAGTCAATGCGCGATGAGGCAAAAGAAATAGAGCAATCATTATCGGATTACCTTCAAGAGTTCCAAAGATTATCTGGTGCGAATGAAATAGAAGGCGAAGATGGAAAAATAAGAGATATAGTAAATACCGCAAAGCTCGTCATCCGCTCCGCCAAGTAATATGGATTTGCCCAAATTACACTTACAGATCCTTCCCATAATCGATAAAGCTATAGATATAACCCTGGATAGTTTTGGTAAAGACAATAAAATTGAAGTAAAAGAAGGCGTAGCTTCTCAGGCGGCACTCGTGACTGAAGTAGATAAGAAACTTGATGCGTTATTTAGAGAAGGTTTAGAAAGACAGTTTCCTGATATAGGCTTTATAACTGAAGAAGGAAATCAAGGAGAGATTAGAGAATATAATTGGATAATAGATCCCATAGACGGTACGACCAATTATTCGCGAAATTATCCAATGTTTGGTATTTCTATAGCGCTTTGGAAAGGTAATGAACCTGTGTATGGAAGTATAACTCTTCCAAAGTTGAGTAAGATTATGTATGGTTTTAAAAATGGTGGAGTATTTTTGAATAATGAGAGGTTGCAAAATAATCCAGAAAAAATTTCTCCTAAACCTTTTGTGTTCCTCGCGCCAGTAGCTAAACCTCAAGATCACGGGAAAGTGACTGCAGTAATCGGGGAATCAGTAGCAGCACCTAGAGACTTCGGTTGTAGTGTTTATCAGGCATACGAAACTATCATAGGAAACGCAGATTTAGCTGTAAATTATAAGTTGTCTTTATGGGATATTGGAGCTTCTGTGCTTTTGGCAAAAGAGGCTAACTTAGAGGTGAAGTTTATTACGCCGAAACCCGATATCACGTCTTTTACAGATTATACCCAAACAGTTGTTTTTGGACGATCTGACTTAGTAATAAAGGTTTCTGGAGGCTTAACGTCGTTACTTTAAGATCAATTATACTTCTCCATTCCATTCTTGCATTTTCTTTAAAGTTTTGGCTAAAATTAAGTATATTTACCTATGTTTCCTTTAGATCATATTTCGGGAATTGTGGTGGTTCTGGTAGTAGCGCTAGGTGCCCAAAATACTTCTTTTTTTAAAAAAAAGGCTATTTGGCACATGTCGATTCTCCAAACATTATATTTAATTGTATTTCCAGGAGTACTATTTACTATAATTTATGCATACCTTGAGGTGGTTAAGGTAAGACCTTTAATAGAAAATCCTTTTTTATCAGATACGACTTTAGGAAATATCATCATGCTTTCATTATTTTTTACATACGGAGGTGTCGCTATACATGCCGTCACTAAAATGCTTTCTGAAACATCATTGCGTTATGAAGATTCAGAGGAGGCTCAAATAAACAGATATTTCCATAGGAAGTTTTCGCATAACCTGATTTATTCCGGCGGTATAATTACAGTTATCAGTATAACGCTTCTGGAGTTAAACCATATTCCGGCTAATGGATATGACGGTTGGATTAGCCCGATAATTCAAGGTGTAATAGCAGGATTTATAGCAATCGCCTCAATGTATATCTACACACATTCCCATGACCATTATACAGGAAGATGGGCAGATCTTAAGGCAGTTTTTCTGACGCTATGGGTTGGGTTTATACTTCTTCTCTATGGTGCATGGAGAGCGAATCCATCACTTAAAGAGTATCAATTAATAGTGCCTGTAATGTCGAGTCTTACTCTTATCGGGATACTTAACGTAGGTCTTTTAATCAGGAGAGTTCGGTTAAATAGGAATTCAGGGTTTCCCGAAAAAAATAGCGGTAAATAAATTCACTTACCTCCAAATGGTATCACAGCAGAATGTACCCATTCATCAGGATTTGGCGTGGAAGGTGTGACGATAAATTCTTCAATATTAAATTCACTTTCTAAGTTCGGTATTTTTGATGTAGCTACCTCACGTGTTCTCATATCTTGTTCTCCATAAAGTAAGCTGATATGCGGCATAAATACGTCATTTGCGAGATTAAATTTGTTTTTAAGATCAATGTTTAGTCGCATTAACTCTGCTGTGGAGTTCACTCTTACTAACGCATTTTGAAAATATGTAGTGCTAAACGAAGCAGGTCCCAAGCTAAGATTTAACTTTGTTAAATTTTTTGCTACTTCCTGTAAGCCATTTATAATTATCGGTAATTCAATTTTAATGTTGCCTAAGATTGTCATGTGTGGTTCAAATACAGGACCGTTAAATTCTTCAGCCAAGTTTTTAATTACTTCTGAGAGCGTACTTTTGACAGGTGTAGGAGGAATAATCCAAATACTATAGTTCATAGTTCTATACTAACATAATTAATTATTGAAGTCATCAATAGATTATATCAAAATATATCATTCCCCTATTGACAACCTATATTAGCTTTGGTAATATTCAGGCACTTTTAATCTGCCTCTTAATAGTAAATTAATCTATGAGTGATATTCAATTTACACCCGCATATCTTGCCAATAATCCCCTGCCGGACAACTCGCAATTAAAATCCCAAAAAAAATTTCAGGAATCATTTAAAAGAATGAATACACTTTTCTCTGAGAAATTCGGTCAGTTTTCAGACTATGTAGCTAATACTACAAGTACTATAAAAACAAAAAAACAAATTTCCTTTAATAAATTCAGGGGTTACTTTAAGAAGTCTTACGTGCTTCCGGCGGTAATAGTGCTTGTGGTTTTAGTAGGGATATACATGATAGGAAATCCGTTAAGCGGTAACTCATCATCAGTTCTTAGTGATGCCGATCAAAGGGTCAGTTTAAAAAAACCCAAAGCACAGCAGGTGATTAATAAAGAATTTCTATTTCCGCTTAAAGACGAGAAAGGAAAAGAAGTAAGTAAAATAAAATATTATATTCAAGACGCACAGTTGCAAGACGAAATAGTAGTGAAAGGCCAAAGAGCTACCGCAGTTAAGGGTCGTACTTTCTTAATAATTTATCTTAAAATTACGAATGATTTCAATCAAGACATATCTTTAAAATCACGTGATTATGTAAGGCTTATGGTCAATAACTCGACTGAAAAGCTGGCACCGGACATCCATAACGACCCGGTAGAAATTCAAGCGATATCTACCAAATACACACGCCTAGGGTTTCCTATAAATGATTCTGATACTAATTTGATACTGCAAATAGGAGAAATTACCGGAAATAAGCAAAATATAAAATTAGATAAACTGAAATAAGATTACAGGTCAATAGCAAATAGCGAATGGCAAATGGAAAGCGCCAAAAACTATGTATCTATTAACCATTTAGCTATTTGCCAACATTATGGACTATTCTACGAAAAAAGTAAGCACTTCATTAGTCGAAGAATTAGTTGACGCGATCCAAAACATAAGAGGTTGGGGTAGTGTCGAAATCCAAGTCCAAGATTATACAGTCGTTCAGATAACAGAACGTAATATTAAAAAAACGCCTGCAATAACTTTTACAAAACATAAGAAGACATTAAAGAAACAACACATTCGGTCTTGACAATTCAATTAGAGTTAATTATATTGTTACTGTTAGTTACAATTTGTATTAGTTGCTGACCGCACACGGAAGCATTCTTTAACGATAGTCCTAAATGGTTATCACAAGAATGCTTTTTTTAATGCTAATTATTACAAATTAAAATAATCCGAATTAATCCTAATATAAAGAAAGTTATTAGGATAAATTTGCATTTAGTAAGAGTTTTGTAAATCTATTCTATCTGTAATCTTTCTCACATATAGTAGAGAAATATAAAATTATAAAAGTAATTGTAAAAACTAAATCTTAAATAATGAATAATAATTTAGATACATTTAGACTTAATTATTATAAAACGGGAACTCTCCTTTTTAATATTTTTGAATAGGGGCGTTTCCGTTTTACTTTGTTTCGATTGATTTGGAGCAAACAGAACGGAATTATGAAGTGTTTATTCCCGATTCGCCAGCTGGCGAAAATCGGGTTTAAGATCTAATAAAAGAGAGGGGGTGAAAATATATAATGACAAAATTTCAAACAAGATTAACAACAGCTTTTGCGACGACCGCAGTCTTACTTAACGCATTAGCTCCTTTAACATTTGCTCAAACATCACTAACTATAACCGGAAACGGTTCAGGAAGTAATAATAACGCAAATGTTTCACAAAACAATTCTGTTAATGTTTCACAAAACAATAGTGCAAATATTAACAATAATGTAGTAGTTAATTCTGATACAGGCGACAACAAAGCATCCGACAATGTCGGAGGCGATGTTGAAATCACCACAGGCAATGCTACAACAAATGTTAGCGTTTCAAACGCTGCAAATTATAATAGCGCCTCTGTTGATGCTTGCTGCACAGGTAATGCTACAGTAAATATCTCAGGAAACGGATCTGATTCAGATAACAATGTTGACCTCAATTTTGACAATAATGTTAGAGTTGATCAAAACAATGATGCCTATGTTGATAACGATGTCAATGTAGATTCTGATACAGGCGACAATGAAGCCAACGACAACGTCGGTGGAAATGTCAAAATCCAAACCGGAGACACCAACACTACAGTTAAACTCAGCACAGCAGCTAACGCTAATAGTGCAGTAGTTTCAGGTGGTGAGGGTGAACACGCAGGTTCAGTCAGCGCATGGATCGTCGGTAATGGTTCTGATTCAGACAATAATATCGATATTGATTTAAATAACGATGTTAATGTAGATCAAAACAATAACGCTGATGTCTACAATGATGTAGATGTTGACGGTGATACCGGTGATAACAAAGCAAACGACAACGTCGGTGGGGATGTAGCCATCCTTACAGGCGATGCAGATGCAACTGTTGAAGCAGACACAATGGTGAACTTCAATGCAGCAGATGTAGACGGATGTTTGTGCTTGACCGGACTTGAGGCAAAAATCGCTGGCAACGGCTCAGATTCAGACAGTGAAATTGAATATGCTTCAGACGCCACACTTGACGTCGAGCAAGGCAATGACGCTGATGTAGATAATGATGCAGATGTTGACGGTGATACGGGTGATAACAAAGCAAAAGACAACGTAGGTGCAGTTGATGCTGACAGCGACCCATCGGTCAAAACAGGCGATACTGATACTACAGTTGACATGAGCACATCCGGCAATGCCAACACTTTCGGTGAAAGTCTAGGAGATTTATTGGATGATGTCGAATTCGATTTTGATTTCGATTTCCATGGACTTCTCAGTTTTTTCGCTGATTGGTTATAAAAACTTTGTTCCTGTGGGGAACTGACGAACACTTCCGTTAGTCCCCACAAGGAAGAAGGAAGGAAAATAAAAAATTAAAACTAAAAGATAAAAAATACAAATAAAAAAATCAAAATATTTATGAAAAAAATCAAAATAATAAATAAATTAGTAAGTATATTGTTAGTTTTCAGTTTATTGCTTAGTACATCACTTCCTTTAGCTTTAGCAGAAGAGGGTGTAAGTACTGAAGAAGCAACAACAGTAGAAACCCCTACGCCTACTCCTACAGAAGGAGCACAACCAGTTGTAGTTGTAGAAACTACGCAAGCACCTACTCCTACATTTGCACCTACTGCAATTCCTACTCCGACTAAAATCCCTGAACCAGGAGACCCTAATAGAACACATAGTGCTTCAAGTGCATTCGCAATGGGTGTAAACCCTACTCCTACTAGTATCCCTACCCCACCTACTAACCCGTCTGGTGATAATATTGTAGTAACCGGTGATGCAGGTAGCACAGCAAACGTACTTAACGAAGGTAATTCAAAAGTTGCCTTAAACGGACCAAGCGCTGCTTTAGCAGGGAATGGTAATAGTACAAGTGTAGTAAATAACGGAAACGGATCAGGGTCAAATAATAATGGATCCGCAACTCTCGCAAACGATAATAACACCAATCAAAATAACAGTGCAAATGTAAACACAAATCTTAACCAGACATCTTCAACTGGTGAAAATAACACATCATATAACGTAGGTGCGAATTCTTCTATCGCTACCGGAGATGCAAATACAACCGGTACTGTTATAACTTCTGTTAATACAAATGTTGACGGGGTTATGGTATCAGAATTTAATATCGTAGATGATCATGTAGGTGATGTACTTTTGGATTTTGCAGCTAATTGTGTATCCGGATGCGGTCAAGGCTCACCCTATGCGTCCAACTCCGGAAATGGAGCAGGATCTGATAATAATGCACTTATAGACCAGACGAACACTAATAATACCTTCCAAAATAACGATGCAAATATCGGATCGGAACTAAATTTGTCAGCTGACTCAGGTAATAACACTGCGAGTTATAATACAGGCGGCGATTCCAGCATCACGACAGGAGATGCAAATGTAGCCGCAAATGTACTGACGTTCGCGAACAATAATGTTGCAGGAGATGTGGTTTATGCTGTAGTGAATATATTTGGGAATCTGGTTGGTGATATATTATTTCCGGAAGAATTTATGGACAATTGCTGCGGAGGCAGTAGTTCAGTCTCAAATTCCGGTAATGGATCAGACAGTATAAATAATGCCAATATTAGTACTGTAAACGATGAGAATAGTTTCCAAAATAACGATGCTAACATAACGAATAGCCTCTTATTTGATGCGTCAACCGGCGAAAATAGCACCAGTAAAAATACCGGCGGTGATTCTTCTATCACTACAGGTAATACAAGTGTAGATGCAAATGTATTAAATATCGCAAATTCAAATATAGAAGGTGGTAATATGTGGTTGGTGCTCGTAAATGAAGCCGGTAATTGGATCGGAAAAATATTGGGTGCTCCGACTGGTACTAATTATGCAGGATCCACTGGAACAGAGTTTAATGTCGACGAGAACGGATTCATCACAGTATCAAATAGCGGAAACGGTTCAGAAAGTACCAACGATGCAGCTGTCACAAGCTCTAACACAGATAATACTACTCAAACTAATACAGCGAATATAGATAATACTTTGAATTTGACTGCAAACACAGGCGGCAATAATGCAAATAATAACACCGGTGGAAATTCCAATATAACTACAGGAGATGCGACCATCGTCGCAAACCTCGTAAATTTTGTAAATAATAACATAAAAGGAAACGGTAAGCTATTTGTTTCAGTAGTAAATGTATTCGGCAGTTGGTTCGGGGACTTTGTTTCTCCCGGACAGAAAAAGGAAGCTAAAACAGAAAGTAATACCAGCCATTTGCAAAATACAGGTGGTCCTAGTGGTTCAAATAATAACTCTACTTCCCAAAGTAATGCAAGTACGACTGTAAGTGGTGCTTCAGATAACGGAGAGACATTGCTTGTAGTTACACCCAAGACGACAGTTAATTACATAGGTTATTCAGCGGTTTTGGATTCAGATGATGATTCAAGTGATGAAGATGATTCACGAAAATCACTTGTGAAAGGTGTATCAGCAGATAAATCATCTGTCCTTGGGGAAGCAAATGAGAATAATAAGATTCAAATAAACTTAGCTTGGGTTGTATTATTGCTGGGTATTGGAGCTATGGCGATAACCGTCAAAAAAATGACACTACCCAAATTATATAAATTAAAAAATAAAGTATAGTAAACAATCCACAATCGTCTGCCCCGAGTGTAAGATCGCTTACTGATTAAACCAAAACGTTTAGTGTATAAATTAAACAATTAAATAATATGTCACATGCTATATTAGGCAAACATAGAAAAATAACAAAAATAAAATTTGGAACATTGATCGCTTTTATAACTGTATTTGTAAGCACAGGCATCGTCACAGCTGAAGAATTAGTAATAACCGGTAACGGGTCTGGGTCTAGTAATAATGCTACGAGCACAAATACTCAGACAGCGAATGTTTCACAAAGTAATAATTTAGATGTAAACAACAATATTGAAACTGATTCAAATACAGGCAATAATGATACGTCGGGTAATGTCGGTGGAGAAAGTATTATAGATACCGGAGACACGAGTACAGAAGTTATCGTTACGAATACCGGCAATAGTAGCTCATCAGATCTCAGTTGTTGTAATGGTAGTAGTACCGGTACGGTAGATATATCTGGCAATGGAACAGGTAGTTATAATGGAGTTAATGTAAATAACACTAGTACTACAAATATTAATCATATTAATACAGCCTCAATAATTAATAATATAACTGGATATGCAAATACTGGAAATAATTCAGCAAATCATAATACGTCGGGTAATGTCTACATAAAAACAGGTAGTATTTCAGTATCGGAAAAAATAACTAACGGCCCATTGAACTTTAATGATTCATCTTCAGCAATTGGACCTTTAACTCCTAAAGATTATAAATTAGTAATTTCAGGCAATGGTTCTTTTTCCTCAAATTTTATAAATCTTGATTTAAATAATACAACTAATATAAATACATATAATACTCTGGATATTCTAAATGAAAGCATTTGGTTACTTAACACAGGACATAATAAAGCTAAAGATAATATAAATGGAAATGTAAGTATTCTAACCGGAGATATAAGCTTTATCGCAAGTATATTAAATGGCCCGATAAACGTAAATAAAGTTGAAGTAAAGTGCTGTAAAGAGGTCGAGGAACCTACAGGTGGGGTGACACCTGTTGCGCCACCGACAGCTGCGAAGGTAGAATCTAATCCATCAGAAACTAAATCATCTGATGGTTCTAAAGGTGGCGAAGTATTGTCAGCAAAAGTAGAGAATATACTACCTGTAACCGGCAATTATTTATTTTTATTATTAATGATTGGTAATGTAGCTATGTTCTTACTTGGGATGGTGCTAAGACTGCGCTCCGGACGATCTCCTGGATTGTCAGGTGTTGTAGTATAACCCCGATTAATTCGGGGTTTTTTTATGGTAAAATACCTCCAAGGATAGTAATGAAAAAGAGTAAATTTTTTTATAACCTTGGTAACCTGCTTATAATTTTCTCCTTATTAGGATTCACATATACCTTATATCCAGTAATTACCGCGTATCTCTTTCCTCCCAAGCCTCCAGAGAAAACAGAGAAAATAAATATGAGATTTTTTTTATCTATTCCTAAAATCCATGCTTATTCAGAAGTCGTCGAAAATGTAGATCCATGGAATGAAGCCACCTACAGAGAGGCTCTAAAGAAAGGCGTTGCCCATGCTAAAGGAACTTATATGCCTGGGGAAAATAAGACAATATTTTTATTCGCTCACTCTTCAGGCGCGCCATGGGAACTTACTCATATTAATACTATTTTTCTGAGACTCGGAAGCCTAGAAAAAAACGATACTATCTCTATAGATTATAAAGGTAAAAGGTTTATCTATAAAGTAATAGAAAAAAGAGAGGTTTACCCTCAGGAGACAGATTACCTAAAGAAATTAGATAAGAATGTTTTGATAATACAAACCTGTACCCCTATGGGTACATCGCTTAAACGACTTCTTGTATTTGCCACTCCCACAAAATAAACTACAAACTTTAGGTAATTTTAAAGTAAAACCTCTTTTAGTTACATTTGTGGCTGCCAATAAGTCGCCAATACTGCGAGAGTAACTACCAAAAATAATAATATAACTGTATAGCCGAATAATGAGTTCACTGGTTTATCAAGGTGTTTAGCTACTCTGTGATGTACTGGATGTTTTGTGTTTGATTTCAATTTCTTTTTTGCCATAAATAATCACCCCCTTCGCCTCGCCGAAGTTTTAACGGAGGCGGGTTTCCGTTCCTATCTTTTTTGTCGAACCCTAATAGGTCGGGCTTTCACCGTCGTTCTTACTTAAGAACTTTGGCGGACAGGTCGGGGGGCTACCCCTTTTCTGCTCTATATATACATAGTGAAACATAATGCTGAGGTTTGTCAAGATGTGCTTGTGTTTTGTATGAAGATGTGATATATATGCAATATAGTTTGATACATATTGCTGAGCTTATGAGGGTAACACAAAAATTCATCTTCGCCTTGATAGTTTTTATAACATCTGCTCTATTTATTTCAGTTTCTCCTGTTCTCGCTGCAGCTAATACAGCCCATGTTTTTGTTTTCGATTCTCAGGGTAATCCTGAAGATCAGGCTACCGTTTCTGTAACTTGTAATAGTATTACCCAGGCTGCCTCCCATGTCGCGTTTGGTGAGTATTCCGCTACATTTGCAGATGGTGTATGTAAGCCGTATAGAACTATAACAGCCACAGCTTCCAATCCTGAGGGTGAAACCGGCGCTGGTTCTGGTACTATGCTTGAAACTGAAGGTTATATCAATTTTAATCTTGTCTCAAATATTTCAGTACCTGAATTTGGGCTACTACCCGGCTTATTGGCTGTGGGCGGCTCCGCGATAGCCTATTTAAAGCTTCGTAAAAATAGATAAGCTATAATATCCCTAATGAACCCGGGAATCTCATTCCGCTTATTCATCTTTATATTATTATTCTTAATATTGTCCGGAGTTTTCGGACCTTCTATAGTTGCAAGTAGACTCCTTTATTCTTTCTATTTTTATATCTACGGTAATATGGGAAAGATCATTTTGTTTATAGTGCTAAGTTTTTTCGTCATGACTGGCAGGAAAGTATTTTCGCTAACACTTTCCCCTATTGATAAAAAGTCTTTTATATTTTTGCTGATAAGTTTGTTATTAATTCTTATTTTTCCAGTCTTAAAAACTGAATTATTGGAATACGATGATTTTTATGCGAATATACCTTTAAGCTTGACCGTTCACCTGGTAGTCGTTTTGATACCTGTTTTTTTGACTTTAGGTATTTTCGGTACAAGGTTTATAAAGAATGTAATAAAAACATTTCAAAAAAAACTTTACATTTGTATCTTTATGTCTGTTTTACTCTATTTCTCAATATTTAAGGTATGGAGCTTGTGGCCCTACTTAAGCGATATAGTTCTTACAGGAGTCAAGTTTTTATTTTCATTAACTCATAAAAACGTAGTCGTTTTTCCGCCGAGGGTCCTATTTGTTGAGAAATTCGCGGTAAGTATAGACCAGGCATGCTCAGGGCTTGAGTCTATTCTTTTTTTCAGCGGCTTAAGTTTCTTGATCTGGTTTACAGATAGAAAAAAACTGCACTCGGGAAGATTTAGTTTGTTTTTCATAATGGGGTTGGCAGGTACATTTATGGTAAATATATTAAGGGTTTATGTGATTATTTGGTCAGGTTTGTTATTCTCACCTAAAATTTCAGCTGTTTTATTTCATACTTATCTTGGAATGGTTTTTTTCCTCGCCTACTTTACTCTTCTCCTAAAGTTAACTTATAAGCATCTCCTTCGTTCCTAATTTTAGTTTTATAACTTTACCTCTACGAATTTGTATACTTGTACACCCTACGGGTGGATTTAAGTAGGCACCCCCGGGTGTCAAGCTAGATCACCCTACGGGTGGTTTTCTATTGACACCTCTTTCCATTTAGAGTAATTTGTAAGTATGCATAAGCGTGAATTGGTTTTCGCTGATGGACAGATTTATCATCTTTACAATCGCTCGATTGCCAAAGAAAAGATATTCAGCAATAGCTTTACATTGCGTCAAATGAATGATGTAGTTAGCTTTTATCGAATACCTCAGTCGATTCGATATTCAAAGTTTAAGCAGATGAACCGGGAAAAAAGAGATGATTATCTTATGATTATAAGAAATAAATTACCTCAGGTCGAAATATACGCTTACGCGTTTATGCCTAACCATTTTCATTTTCTTCTTAAACAAATACAAGGAGACGGGATCCGCAAATTTATTTCAAACGCACAAAACAGCTTCGCGAAATATTTTAATTTAAAATACGATCGGACTGGTTCTCTTTTTGAAAGTCCATTTAAGGCTAAGTTAATTGAAACAGATGAAGAGCTTATCCATGTTTCAAGATACATTCATCTTAATCCGGTTACTTCTTATTTAATACGATTTGAAGATTTATCTTCTTATGCTTTAAATTCTTTTTCCGTTTATGCCGGTAAAAGAAACTGCGAATGGTTAAATACGGAGTTTATAATGAGTATGTTTAAATCATTTGATGAATACAACTTATTTCATAAAGACCAAGTGGATTACCAACGTAGTCTTGCCAAGATAAGAGATTTATTATTGGAATAATAAAGAAAAATTAAATTCTTTGCGCCTCGTTATTAAACATTGCAGGCTTTCGGATTTTTAAATCAGAAAGGGGTGTCAAGCTAAATCACCCTACGGGTGGAATTAGGTAGACACAAGAGGGTGCGAAGCTAGGCCACCCGTAGGGTGGACGACGGAGGAATGTGGTGTGTGGTGGTGGGATGTAGTAGTGGGGTTGGTAATAGAATGGTAAGGGTAATGGAAAGGGTAGTAAATATTGTAAATTTGGAAGCTAAAGTGTGGTAGAATAGTGATTCAAGAGATATATAAGGATAAATGAATTCTTCAAAAATATCAGGCAAAAATTTAAAATTCGTAATATTTATCTTCATCATATTGATAACTATATTAGCAAGCGGGATTATAAGTTATCTTAATTACAGTAAAGAAAAAAAAGTTCTCGCTGA
>CAZNVI010000014.1:0-20472 GCA_964576705.1 uncultured Gammaproteobacteria bacterium
AAATTGCTTCTTTGCCTCAAGTTATCTACAATGTCATAAGTTATGCAAGTACAAAAAGATGTAAAACTTTCAGAAATACTCTGGTACAAGATCGGTGGTGTAACTAAATACTTTATAAACTGCGAGAGCCAAAAAGATATCCAGGATGCAGTAAAGTTTATAAATGAAAATAAGCTATCGAAAGTGTTCATTTGTGGACTTGGGTCAAACCTCGTTTTTACTGATGAATATTTTGACGGCGCTGTAATCCGAATCTCCACGTATGATACAAATCCAGACGACATCCGACTATTAGACGATAGAATTGTAGAAGCTTTCGCGGGACTCACTCTTGATAAGGTTATCACTTTTTCTTTAGATCATAATTTAGCTGGCCTTGAGTGGGCAGGTGGTTTACCAGGCACTTTGGGTGCTGCAGTAAGAGGAAATGTAGGCGCATACGGCGGAGAAATTAAAGACTGTCTTTATTCGGCTGAAGTATTAGTAAGAGACGGAAATAACGGATATGAGATTAAAACTCTAACACAAAGCGAGCTTAATTTTTCCTATCGCCATAGTCTTATAAAAGATAATCCAGGTAGAATGATAGTCCTTTCCGCAAATTTCAAACTTAAAAAAACTGACGATATAGAAATAAATAAGGCAAGAGACATTTATTTACTCCGTATTCAGCAAAGAAAAGACAGACATCCTCTAGAATATCCTAATTGCGGTTCTGTTTTTAAAAACATAAGAGAGCCTGAAAAAATAAAAAAGGTTCTTCAAGTATTTCCAGATTTACATGAAAAGATTGAGAAGAATTGGTACGGTAAAATAGCAGCCGGTTATCTCATTCAACGCCTAGGTCTCCAAGGCCATCGGGCAGGAGACGCGCAGATATCTATGAAACACGCGCTTTTTATAGTTAATCTAGGGAATGCAAAAGCAAATGATGTACTTAAAATTATAGACATAATTCAACAAAAATTTATGGAGGTTTTTGGTTTCAAATTAGATCCTGAAGTTGAAATTGTTAAGTAAACATAAACTCCTCTTTATCACTTCCGAAACAGTAAAAAAAACTCTATAATATACTCTATGGATGAATCAAGTTTAAAAAAAGACAGAATTGAAACTCTAAATAAAATAAAATTACTTGGGTGGAATCCTTATCTGCCCACATTTGATAAAAAAAATACAATTGCAGAAGCGATAAATTCAGAAGGAGAAACAGTAAAAACCGCCGGTAGAGTTTTTTCATGGCGCACACATGGAAATATCACCTTCGCTGATTTAAAAGATGAAACGGGAAAGATTCAACTTTTCTTTAAAAAGGATGTTTTAGGTAAGGAAGCATATGAAAATCTTAAAGTAATAGATGTAGGTGACTTCATAGGCGTAGAAGGTCAAGTCCTTAAAACCACTGCCGGAGAAATTTCTATTGCCCCCACTTCTTTCAAACTATTAACAAAAGCACTCCTTCCTATACCCTCGGAATGGTTCGGCTTAAAAGATGTTGAAACAAGATACAGGCAAAGGTATTTGGATTTGCTGCTTAATCCAGTGGTTAGAGAAAGATTTAACATCAGATCTAAGCTTATCAAAGGAACCAGAAACTATCTTGATAATTTAGGATTCTGGGAAGTCGAAACACCAATCCTCCAAACTCTCTACGGCGGTGCAAATGCAAAACCTTTTAAAACTCATGTAAATGCGCTCAATGAAGACGTATACCTCAGAATTGCAGATGAACTGTACTTAAAAAGACTAATCGTAGGAGGCTATGAAAAGGTATATGAAATAGCAAAAGATTTTCGCAATGAAGGAATCGATAATACTCATTTTCCTGAATTTACAATGATTGAATGGTATGAAGCATATGCTGATTACCATCGTGTCATGGACGTTGCCGAAGGATTATTTAAACATCTAGCAAATGAAATATTCGGAAATACTAGTCTCCAAATAGATGATAAAAAAATAGATATAGGCAAAAACTGGCCCAGGATAGAAATGACGTCTATCATGAAAGATAAACTAAATTTGGATGTAGAGCAAGAATCAGCAGAAGACTTACTGAAATATATAGACAATAACCTCCGTAGCATTAGACTCGTAGGGGGAGAAACTAAAGGGCAACTTATTTTTGCAATCTTTGAACACACTATTCCTAAATTACTAACTGAACCCACATGGATTATCGATTACCCCGAAGACGTAAGTCCATTATCCAAAGCTCATCGAACTAAACAAGGATGGGTAGAACGCTTTGAGGGATATATCGGCGGAAAAGAAATATGTGACGGTTGGAGCGAGCTTACTGATCCTCAAATTCAACGAGAACGACTCACTAAAGACACGAAAGCATCACGTCTCGACAAAGAAGAAGCGCAACATGTTGACGAAGATTTTTTAAAAGCTATGGAATATGGGATGCCTCCGCTCGGTGGAATAGGAGTAGGCATAGACAGATTAACGATGTTCTTTACAAATACCTGGATTATAAAAGAAGTCATTCCGTTCCCTACTCTCAGAAACGCATAATATTTCTAAATATAGAAATTCTTTGCTATAGTATCAATTACCTTTAATGAAAAAAATTCTCTTTCTTTCAGTTCCTATAATTTTTGTTGCAATTATTGTTTTTGGGGTTCTTAAGATTTTTATTCTCGGAGATTTAGGAAAAGGTGCTCTGCAGGTTACCTCAAAACCGTTTAGTAAAGTATACCTAGACAATTCATATATCGGAACTACCCCGCTTTGCCGCTGTGAGGCTAACAATATGATAAGGGGCGGAACGTATAGTTTAAAGTTAGTTCCTATTGATGGAAAAACTAATGAATTTCAAGAAAAAATAACAATTACAAAAGGTGTTTTAACGGTAGTGGATAGAAAATTCGGAACTGGTGGCACATCGGAAGGAAGCATGGTTTCACTTGAGCCACTAACTAATAATAAATCTTCTGAGCTTCTGGTGGTCACTTTCCCTGATAAGGCAGATGTATATCTTGATGGAAATTATCAAAACAAATCTCCTTATCACAAAAATTCAGTTACGGATTCTGATCATGCATTACGGATAAAAAAAGACGGCTATAAAGATAAGAATGTCAGAATTAGGACCCCTGCCGGATATAAACTGGTCGCTGTTGTTTACTTGGGACTTATCGATGAGAGCACTAAGCCTACCGACTCCCCACCAACGCTCTCAGTTACTCCCGTATTATCAGTAACACCTAAAGTAATTACTAAAATAAAGATTTTGGCAACACCGAATAGTTTTCTACGGGTGAGATCTGACTCGAGCATTAGTTCTGCAGAGATCTCAAGAGTATCAACAGGAGATACGTTTGATGTAATAGAGGAAAGAACCGGCTGGTATAAAATTAAGCTCTCTGACGGAACTGCTGGATGGATAAGTGCAGATTATGCCAGCAAGCAATAATTAAATTTGAGGGCCTATTATATAAATTACGAAAAATACGAGCATTGCCCAAATCACTACAGTTGCTAATAAAGATTTATCTGTAAAAAGTACGCGCTCTGGACTTTCACCTTCATGTTTTTCATATATATCTTGTAAATAACGCATCAATCCATATACGACGGGTAAAATAGTAATCATTAACCATTTTCGCTGAAGATATGGTGGTAAAAATTCAGGTAAAAAAACGTCATTGGTTACTGTCTGTGAGTCTTGTGAATTTTCAAGAAAAGTAAACAACGAATATGAAATGAAGGTGGATGTGGCAAAAATAGATCCGTATACATCCAGAAGCCTCTCTGAGTAATGAGAAAGTGATTTACGAATAGCACTTATGTTTGCGCTGTTATGTTCAGAAACTAACGTAAGCTCCCTTCTTCTTTTCCCGACAGCCAAAAAAAGCGAAAGCGATATTGTAGTTAACAAAAGCCAAACAGATATGTGGTATTGATAGCCGATGACTACCTCACCAGCATAAACTCTTAAGATATACCCCCCTGCAAGGGCTAGTATATCTATAACAGCTACATGCTTTAATGTAATTGAATATGAAAGCTGAAGTAATAAATAAATTACAGTTATTACCAGAAAAGGCAGTGAAATAATATAGCTCCCTACCAAAGCAAACAGAGTGAGCATTAGCGCCAGAACGATTGCACCATTCACCGATACATCTCCATGGGCTAAAGGACGAAACCTTTTAAAAGGATGGAGTTTATCTTTTTGGATATCAAAAAGATCGTTTATTATATAAATTGCACTTGATATCGCACAGAATATAAAAAAACCATAAATGGTAATGCGTAACAACGAAACATCGAACATCGATCCTGAGAAGACGAGAGCGGCAAATAATGCAAAATTTTTAATCCACTGACGGGGACGGAGTAACCTGAAATAATCACGCATTTTTTTCTTCATGCTTATTTCGCAAAAACAAATGCAGAAACAAAAGAGTCCCTGAAACTACCACCAATAACATTATTATTGCGAATAGCTTGTTTCGGCTTTGTAATTGCAACGCAACTACACCAACTATAGCAGAAATAGTCCAGTAAAACAACGCAATTTGCCGCTGACTCATTCCTAATCTCAATAAGTTATGATGTAAATGTTTTTTATCACCGCTGAAAGGCGAATGACCTGAAAACACTCTTCTAAGTATTGTAAAAAGGGCATCAACAGTAGGAATACCTAATACTAATATAGCAGTCGCTAATTTCGCGCTTGATAATATAGATACGACAGCAACCAGAAGATAAATCGATGTCGCACCGTATCCCGGAAGAATTTTAGCCGGATGAAAATGATATATTAAAAATCCCAGACTGCTTCCAGCTATAATAAATGAAAGCTTTGTATCAATAAGCACCAGATTATCTATGGGAAATCGTAAACTTAGTATGCCAATCACTATCGCCGCAATAGCAACCACGCCTGAAACTTGACCATCTACTCCGGATGACCAATTAAGCATATTAATTACCCAAATAATCCAAAGCATTGCGACAAGCTGCGATAAGAAAAATGTAAAATTCCAAATTGTAAAAAGAGGAACATTCTGAAATGGAATTACTCCACCGAAAGGATGAGTTATATACGGCACGCTTATCCCGCTACCGACTATAATTACAGCACATAAAATATTAATTAAAAACCGGAAATAAGGAGATATTTCTTTTGACTTAGCATTAAGCACGTCATCTATTACTCCTATTACTAAAGCGATTAATGCAGATAAAAAAATTGCACCGGTAAGATTATTCCACGGTAAAAAGATTATAGAAGTAAAGAATGCACCTGAAAAAAGAGCTATCCCTCCACCTCTTGGCAATGGAATCTTATGAAGAATAGCAGGATGCTTCCTTTTGGGATCATCCATTAGGCCGTATTTTCTAGTTAACCTGATTACGATAGGCGTAATAATTACGGTCAGAATAAATGAAATAATAAGAGGCAAGAAAACTAAATTTATATATTTTCCGTCCATATATTTATCACAACACCAGTATAGTTGTTCGTAGGATAAACACAAAAACCATAAAGCCTATAAAAAGCGTTGTGACACTGACCATTCGTACGACCAATGGCATCTTATCGTAAATATATTTTGCAAAAACTATATTGGCCGAGAACATAATGCCATTGATCAGAACCGGTAAAAAAATCATTATCCTATCAGCAAGTCTTTGAATTCCCCAAGGTAACTGATTATACAAAGGAATTAAGGGGGGAAGCTGGTTATAAATTAATGCAGCATATGTAAAAGATAAAAAAATAAACGCGACTGATATTAAAAACCCTGCTCTTACAATCTTATCGCGGGTAAAATTATTCATGGTGATGCTCATAAATGTGGGAATCTTCTATAGTTATCCTGTAATCATAGCCTGAAAGGTCAAACGGGAAGTAAGAAAGATCCTGGGTAATTATAATATATTTAGGTTTATTTTTTATTAACGCTTTCTCTGTCTCATCAATATTCTTTCTATTCGCCCCGATATGATAAGCCGCTGAATATCTCCCAGGGGGAAGAGTTTTCGAGAGCGGATATATATGCGCACTGTTCCCCCATAGAAACACAACATCTTGGGGATTTGTATGATTTTTAATATAAGTCGCAATCGCATAATCCTTCGGATTCCGAGGATCAAAGAATTTTTGATATGACTCATAATCCTTCTTCCCGAATAATAAACTTATGTAATTTCCATAATAATTAATAGTTCTCCCTATCCCCCAATGACCGAAATTGAAATAAACTATCATTAAAATTAAAACAGTAAACGATATAATTCTGAATGTCTTTTTTTGAGTTTGTTTTCTGAAAATCAATCCTATCAATAAAGAAAAGCTTGGTAATATCAGAAGCTGGTAATGCGTATATCCTCTATTTGAAAAAAAGCCGTTGAATAAAGAAAATGCGAGCCAAATAAGGATAAATAGGGTCGACTTAGCGAAAAATTCTCTTTTAACAAACAGGCCTAAAATAAATACTCCGAGAATTACTAATCTTATATAAAGCAAACCTTGGGGAATGATAAAATAATTTCCCCACCCTACATAATCTATATTCCGTCCAAAAGCTGCATCAAGATAATATGGAAGCACATCAAGGAAGTGAAAAAATATGACCGATAAAATGACCGGTAAAATAAATCCTAAAACGAACCAGCCTATTTTATGTATATATTTAATAATTATCTTGAGTAATGACTTTACAGAAATATATTTAGAATAGGTAAGGGTAAAAAAAGAAAATGACAAAAAAGCAGCAAAATCAAATATGCTTACAATTTTTATCAAAAAGCTGGAAGATAGGATTAATCCTGCTATAATTAAACGCCTTTTATTATTACTATTTAATTTGCCATCGAGATTAAAAACTGTCGGATATAGAATATTAGCGGACAGAAGCATGGGAAGAAGCATAAAGTTTTCTGAATTGGCGATATTCCCTTCGATTATAGGAAGACCGAATAATAATGAAAAAAACAAAGTAGATATTACTTGCGGCTTAGTTTTGTCAAAGATTTTTTTTGAAAGTGAGTAAAATGTCATGATAGCTGCCAAGCCGAACAGCAATGAAATTAACCGGGCATAAAATTGATCACCTGACGCAATTGCATATATTACAAATAAAAGCGGAGGTTTATTATCCCAAACGCCGGTATAAAATTGTCTTCCCGAACGTAAAGAATAACCTATTGATTGGTAAATCCCCTCATCTCCGTACCAGTTAGGTTCAAATAAGGATGGGAAGCGAAGTAAGAAAAAGGTTAAACAAAGTATTAAAAGTACCCAAAAGTTTTTTTGGTTAATATATTTTAAGACAATCTGCATACATTAAACCTTCTATAGAAAATAAATTTATTAAACGCTAGTATCTATTCACTATACCTTATCAGTCACTTTATATTCTAATCTTTTCCCTAGCATTAATTGTGTATGTGAAATAAGAGCGGGTAGAGCCGAAAGGAAAAATCCTACAAGCGGCATAAGTATAAATTCAAATGGAAAAAGGAGTTTTTTATATAACGGAAGCGATACATTACTGGGTCGATTTTTGTAATCAATATAAATCATAGCAATAAGCGCAATCAACGTACTGGTCAGTATTAATCCGGCAAGGCGAGGCAGACTATAACCAAGAGTCGTTCTTGAATATACAGGATTAAGCAAGGGCATTATGTTTGCAAAAATTGTTATTATAAACCAGTTTATCGGCCAGAGGAGATGATCAGTAAAAACATGAATCAATAATACAGTCTTTCTAAAAAAAGGAATCCCCGGTACAGTAAACCACCACTTAATAAATAAAGGATTATCAGAAACACCCCAGGACCATCTTCTTTCCTGATGGTATTTATTTTTTAAGCTATTTATATACCCTATCGATAATGCGGCATCCATAGAAGTTTTTAAAAAAATCGGCTCGACCCAAATCTGCCCTTTCATTCTGTAAAACGCTTTAAAAAATATTCTATAATCCTCAGGTATCACATCAGCATCCCAAAAATCTATATCCCTTAAAAGCTTAAAAGAGAGTGAATAAGTGGAGTGAGTTAATAATCTGTCATTCTGGACCAAGAGTCCTATCCGCCAAAGTCCTCCAAAGAAAGATATTACGCGAGTAGGCGATGGTACATGCCATATATTATTGTAAAACACTATCGCTGACTGCCAAAATTTGTTATATCGCTTTTTATCAGTTAAGAATGCGTAAGCAAGATTAGCGAAAAATTGTCTATCAAATATAGCATCAGCATCTGTAGTAGTCACTGTCGTATAATCAATATCCAATTTATTATTTAATAATAACAATCTGTGAGCTTCACGGGACGCATAAGCTTCGTTTGAAGATTTCCCTTTTACTTCCCCTGGCACATCCGGATGATATGCAGGCATTATGCCACCAAAGATATTTCTGAATTCTTTTAAAAGTAGCTCGGTCTTTTCCCTAACATTCTCTTCACGTTCTTCCATAGCCAAAACAACATATAAATTTGAAAGCGGGTACGACTGCTCAGCTAATGTATTAAGTGTACGTCTCAATTTTTCGATGCGCTCTTTGTAATTAGGTATGATAATTATGTGATTAACTTTTTCGTCCATTCCTAATTTTTTAATTTTCTCAATCCAATCTTCTTTTTCAGCCTGTTTGATTTTTTTTGAACCTATATATGCAGTTATGGCTAATTGAAAAGATTTATAGAAGTAATAGACATCGAAAAAAAGTATAGCGTATGCTAATGGAGTCGGAAAAAGAATGGATCCCCAAAAAGGAAGCGTAATTACGGTCCAAGTCAGAAATCCCGGTACTATCTCTAAAGCACGTTTAGTCTTAATAGGATATCTAGTAAAAACCTTATCAAAAAAATCTGTCATAAGCGTCCAAATATATTATAAACGTTCTGAGTCGTCTGTTCTACTAGTGTTTCAAAAGGAACTTTTTTAAGTTCAGCTATGTATTTTCCGGTAATTATCGCATTCCCCGGAGTATTTCTTTCCCCTCTATGCGGGATAGGCGCTAAATAAGGACTATCCGTTTCAATTACCAAGCGCTCTAAGGGTACGTACCTAGCTAAATCTTTAAGATCTACGCTTTCACCCGGCGCAAGACCGTTGTATGTCACATTTCCGTCAAAACCTATGTAAAAACCTAAATCCAAAGCATCTTTGACTACTTCCATGCTTCCGGCAAAGCAATGGAACATCCCGGGTACGGTTTGTAGCAAATTCTTATGCTGTTTAAGTATCGCAATTACATCCTCGCCTGCTTGACGGTTATGAATTTGAAGCGGCAAGTCTACGTTATGAGAAAGTTCAATCTGCTGCTCAAAAACCTCTTGTTGAATCTTCGGGTCTACGATACCATTTGACTTATAACTGAAATAATCTAATCCTATTTCCCCAATCCCTATGACCTTCGAGTGGATGGCAAATTTTTCTAACTCTTGTAGCCAATCTTCTTCTAATTTATCAGCATGATGGGGATGGACACCGATGATTGCATACATCTCTATGTATTTTTCTGCGAATTCTATAGCTTTTCGGCTGGAGTCTAACTTCGTACCCACATTTATAATCTTAGTCACACCATCAGCAAACGCTTTCTTAGCAACGGTATCATAATCTTTTTCAAAGCTATGAAATTGGAGGTGGCAATGGACGTCAATCATATATGTGGCAAAAGGCTAAGGGCGAATGGTAAACAGATTAAATGAATGACCCCTTGAGCTTATGTATTATATCACCAAACTGTAGATCATAAGGACTATACTAAACAAGAGTAGGCCTTGCTTGGATTTCTATCAATTAAATTATGCGCTTGTTTTATGCTTCCCATCTCTTAATCAATTTATTTACCTGCGATATAACATCTTCCATATTTTCTGCATATACGTCTGCCCCTTTTTGATCGTATCCTTCGTGAAGATTTTCTTTTAAACCAATCACGAACGCACCCGACTTTTTCCCGGCTTCTATTCCGTAATTCGAATCTTCTAATATTATTGTCTTTTCCGGAGCAACCCCAAAAAATTTTATCATATGAATATACCCATCTGGATATGGTTTCGCACGAAGCTTGGGATGATTATCTAGAGAAATAACGTGCTTAAAATCGCTCTTGAAAGAAATGCGATCTAGAAACATCTCGATCCAGTTTTGTGGAGAAGAAGAAACGATGCCTATCTCAAAATCATTATCTTGTAATACATTAATAAGCCTCTCGGTGCCTCCTGTTAACCTTGCCTCTTTATATACTTTTTTAGCATATTTATTATAAGCTTCAATAAATTTTTTCCTTGATCCTGTATGGCCAAGTTTCTTTACCTCTTCATAAATACCACTGATATCTAAACCCATGACGCTGGGCAGTCTCGCTGCGATCGCAGCCCCTACTAAGTCTTCAAACATGATTTCTTCATATGGCTTCCATGCACGTTCAGTGTCGATCATGACTCCATCCATGTCGAAGATAAAGGCTTTATTCATATTATATTCTGGGGAATAATGGATTTTGGGATTTTATTTTAGGTCCTTTGAATTGTTCTAAGATTTTTTCTGCTGTTTCTGGTAGAAAGGGTTTTAATGAGTAAGCAATTTTTTGAATCTCTTCAACATAGCCTAATAGTAGTTTTTGAGCATTATCTTTTTCAACTTTCCAAGGTTCATCGGAATTTATTCTAATATCGAGTAATTTAATATGCTCCCAAATTTCTTCAATTGCCGTATTAAATCTGAATTGTTCAACTATCGCAAAAAGATCATCGCTTACAGGTTCTGATTTATTAAAATCAACAATTACTTCATTTTTCTCTGCCAACTTGGCAATTCTCGAGACCAAATTCCCCAATCCGTTTGCCAAGTCTGAATTATATGCATCTTTTAGTTTCTCTTCGGAAAAATCACCGTCCTGAAACGGGGAAATTTTCGCAAGGCAATAATATCGCAAGGCGTCAGTGCCGTACTTTTCTATTATTTCAGATGGATTTATAACATTACCTATTGTCTTTGACATTTTCTGACCGTTCACAGTGAAATATTCATGGACGAATAAACCTTTGGGCAATTTTAATCCTGCCGACATCAAAATCGCAGGCCAATAAACAGCATGAAATCTGATAATCCCTTTACCTATAACATGTAAATCTGCAGGCCACCATTTATTATATTTATCATCATCTAAAGCAAATCCGATACCGCTCTGATAAATATTTAATGCATCAAACCATACATACATTCTTTGACTCGGATCTGAAGGAACCTCAACGCCCCAATTCTTCGCACGCGCGTTACTTCTGGAAATACTAAAATCCTGCAGCCCTGATTTAATAAACGATACTATTTCGTTCTTGCGAAATTCAGGAGTGATAGTAAATGTACCGCTATCAATTATTTCTAATAGCTTCTCCTGATAGTAAGACAACCTGAAAAAATAATTTTCTTCCTCAACTTCTTCTAATTTCTTTCCCGGATGTTCGGGGCATTCGCCCTCTGTATTTAAATCAGAAACAGCTTTAAACTCTTCACATCCTATACAATACAATCCTTTATAAGATTTTTTATAAATGTCATCTTTTTTACATCTGTTCCACAATTCCTGGCTTGCTTTATGATGATTTGTACTGCTTCCTTTTTGGAAAACATCGAATTGAACATTCAATGCCTTCGCCAATTCCTCAAATAAAGACGCGTTATTATCTATAAATTCTACGACAGGTTTTCCCGCCTTTTCGGCAGATTGAACGTTTTTAAGCGCATTTTCATCTGATCCGCATAAAAGCCTTACGTCATACCCGCCAAGTATACGGAAACGCTTTATAGTATCTGCTTGTATGAACTCTAAAGCATGACCGATATGGGGAGCTGCATTAACGTATGGGATAGCACTGGTTAAATAATATTTGGTCATAAATATTCAAATCAACAGGTAGATTGTATCTTAATTTTTATAGGGAATGCAATAAATTAAAGAGGCTAATAGTCAGGTGTCTTAATCCCCGATACATAAGTGGGATCCGAAAGATATTTTTCAACATGATTTACAAGATCGCGCGGGGTTACATTAACTTTTTTTAAATAATCTCTCGCACCCAGACTCATTGCCTCTTGAATTATACTTTCATCTCCTAAGTTAGACAGTAGCACCACTTCGACCATCTTTGTGTCATCACTTTTCTTAACCGTTCTTAATACATCGATTCCATGCATCTTAGGCAGCATCACATCAAGTAAAACTAAAGCGGCATCGGTGTTCTCCCGGATCATCTTTACCCCTTCTTCGCCATCGAAAGCCCCGATCACCATATATCCTGATCTTTCGAGCATCTTCTTATACAGCTCATGTATAAACACTTCGTCTTCAATTAAAATCAATTTTTTATTATTCATATATTTATTTAAACGGCAGTGCGAAACTGAATGTTGACCCTTTATTTAGTTCCGATTCTACCCATATTCTACCACCATGCATTTCTATTATAGCCTTAGATATGTATAAACCCAAACCTGTTCCCTTTGATCCTTGCTCCAGTTTACCAGAAACTCTATAAAATTTGGTAAAAAGATGAGGGAGCGCCTCTTTAGGAATTCCTTGACCTGTATCTTTAATATGAGTTATTAACTCATCCTCATTTTGCTCAAAAGAGATCGCGACCGATCCATTTGAATTAGTATAATTAATAGCGTTTGAGACTAGATTAGTTATGACTTCAGAAATGCGGAAAGCATCAACATTTACCGGACTTAATGTACTTGTCGGGCTATCAATGGTCACTGTAATTTGTTTTTGGTTTGCCGGCTCACTTAACGAATCAACTATAGTAGTAACTGCTTCAAGTATATTTATGGGGCGCTTACTAAGAGCCATCGCACCCTTTTCTATTTTAGTGATGTTTAATAAATTCTCAACTAAAGTAACTAATTGATTACTGGCTATGCTTATCCTTTGTAGAAACATTTTCTGCTCCGTACTCAAAGGTATTTCTTCTTCCAGAAAAACCGATAAATAACCCCTAATCGAAGTCAGAGGGGTTCTTAATTCATGGGCTGCCATTGAAACGAAGTCTAATTTCATTTCTTCCAGTTCTTTTTCACGCGTTTTATCATGCAAAGCCAGAATGCATCCCAAATTAACATGCCTTCCTTCTTTTATTTTACCGACAGTTAAATCAATATATGATTCTTTCTTTGATATCAGATCTATATTTTCAGAACTATAAACAACCCCTTCAAAATCATCTGTCCTTATGGGGCAATACGTAGCAGATTGAATTTGACCTTCTTGATTCTTAAAGCTTAATATTTCATCTATATGTTTTCCGTTTACTTCTTCGAAAGTATAGCCTGTAATTTTTTCAGCTGCTTTATTAAAGATAATAATCTTTCTTTCTAAATCTACGGCTATAATTCCATCTGTTATACTCGAAAGGGCAATTGCGATTTTATTCCTTTCTGCTGACAAAATATTCTTATCCTGTTCCAGTCTTGATACTACATCTTGAAGATTACTTGCCATTGCATTGAATGAACTTCCTAACTCTTCAAGTTCATCATGGCTTTTTATAGATATTCGCGTGCTAAGTTTACCCTTAGTCAAAAGCGAAGTGGCTTCTTTAAGCTTTAAAATAGGATTAGTCAGATTGTTGCTCACTAATGCTGCTATCAAAAGTAATAAAAATAATGATCCGGTAATTGAGATTATAAAAACATTACGTATGAATGTAGGGAATTCGTATGCTTCCGCTAAGTTATGTTCAAAAATAATAAACCAATTTGGGCCTGGTATAAAAATCCCCTGAGCAGTCACCCGTACATTCTTCTCATTTATGTATATTGAATCAATACCTGAAAGAATCTGTCCGGAATCTGTATGAGAGTCACTACTAGTATTGTTGTTTTTGCTATGGGAAGAAAGATGAACTGTAGGCGATAGGTTATTAAATGACTGCTTCATAAGAGAAGATACAGCCGGCCTATCAGACAAATCTTTCCGCTCTATTAATAAGTCTTTTTGCGGATGGGCTATGACTATTCCTTGACCGTCAACTACGTAAGCAAATCCTGAGGATCCATATTGAGCTTCCGCTATTACACTCCATAATTCATTAAGGTCTACAAGAACTTTAGCTACGCCAAGATCATTGCTTCCTTCCGCCTTGCCTAAAGGGAAATACATATCAGCATATGGACTAAGACTATCATCTAAATAAAATACTTTAGAGAAAGTAATGTTTCCTTTGAGTGCCTCTTCAAATTCTTTAGTCGGGAGGTCTATGCTCAGTTCTTCATCGGGGACACGACCCTGCCTGTCGAATCTGATTATCTCACGTCCTGATGGCGCCAGAAAACTTATGTTCTCAATATGATCGTTTGAAGCTATAATTACTTTGGCGAATTCCGCAAACTTATCTTTATTCGGGGTAGTATCTTGACTAAATAATGTGGTGAATTCTAATGAACGGTGACCGATAGTGTCTAAAAAGGATTGTATTTCGCGACCGGCTTCCTTAGCTCTTTCTAAATGTAAGTTATCAATTTGATTCCGCGTATACTTATCAACGGCTGTAAACAAAATGAATTGAGAAATAAAAGACAAGCCTACTAAAAGGGCAAAGCCGAGGAGTAATTTATTACGAATACCTATTTTCATTCATTGCGGGGTGTAAACTTACTGAAACCACTTCTGCTTAATGTTGACGAGTATCCCTCGTTTTTGTAACGAAAGGATAACTTTGTCTATTTCTTCTTTCAAGTATGTATCTTCTTTCCTCATTGCGATACCATAATATTCATTCGTAAATGGATCACTCGAAATCCTGAGACTCGGATTTTCATCAATTAACCCTTTTGCTGCGGTAAGATCGACTATGATGACATCTATTTTTTTACTTTCTAAAGCCACAACTGCCTGCGGATAATCGACATAAGATATCACTAAATTTCTTTCTGTGTATTTTAAGGCTTCTTCTTCGCTGGTAGTTCCTTTTTGGACACCTACTCTTTTACCTTTTAATGAATCAGTTGTCATTTGAGAATCTCCAGCATCTCTCAAGGTCACCATTACTTGCCCTGCATTGATATAAGGCTCAGAAAAATTATATTTATCTTTTCGCTCATCAGTAATAGTAACTGATGATATCACTGCATCTATTTGTTTGGTTTCAAGCGATGTAAATATATCATCGAAGGCTATATTTTTAAATTCTATATCAGCCCCCATCTCTTTTCCGATTTCATTTGCTAAATCAATATCATATCCGACCATATTTCCTGTCGCATCCATAAATTCCATCGGTGGGTAAGTAGCATCTGTACCCACAATTATTTTTTCCCGATGTGTCTTCATGCTTTCTGTAGGCTCGACGGAAGTAAACTCTCCCATTCGAAGAGTGTTACCACGAAACGCACCTGCTGCATATAAGCTGACTCCAGTTAAAACCCCCACAAATAATACTACAAGCGATAGTATAAGCATGTTCGGCTTATGACCACCCGGTGGAGGTGGAGTCTGGTCAGAACCTGATGGCACAACCGATGGAGGAGGTGGAGGCGGCTCTGATGGCGATACTTCGGGCGTAGTCATGCTAGATACAGGATCTTGGGCGGGAACTGGAGCAGAGACTTCTGCTAAAGGCTTATTATCAACACTCATAGGATTTATCGGCGGCGTTACTTGCTGCACACCTTGGTTCGGATCTGAAGGTATAGTAGTACTATTTTGTGGAGATGAACTATTAACTCCTTCTTGGCCAGGAGGATTATTTGTATCCATTAACTAACATGATGAAGAATTAATATTGTTTTGTCAATAGTATCCGATTATGAACTCCTAAATCTAGAATAAGAAGATAATAAGATTTCAATTATCACAAAAAGCAAAGCTAAAAGTATAAAAAATAGAGGATTCGTAAAATCATTCAGTATAAATAAAACAACTACTATCCCAAAGACACTTACTAAAAAAGAGATGATTTTCTTTCTAACTAGAAACATTGAAAGGAAGTATAAAAAAACTGATATCAGTACGATAAATGGTAAAAAAACCGGAATTCTGATAATGCCGATGTTAAAAACGAATGTCGGTGGGAGATTGTAAATAAGAAGTGAAAGTAATATTAAGCAAAATACACTAAGGCACAAATGTTTAATAGAAAATTTTTTCTTCAAGAAACTTAATTGCATAAAAAATTAATAACCTGTGAACTTCTCGATAGCTATATTCTTTGTCGGAATTCCCAAGTCTTTTAATATCACGACACCGGAATCCACCATAAGCTCAGGTCCGGTTATATAATACTTGCTTTTAATGAAATTCGGGATGTATTTTTTAATCAATCCCCCAGACAACCTACCCCGCTCACCGTTTGTTGAGTCGTTATCTTTATAGTTACCCGTAATAATATATATAACATTTATAAATTTATTTTTATCTGTGATCTTTATCAAATCGTCATAAAAGATCCGATCTTCTATGTTCTTAAAATAAGCTAATAATGTAGCGTGAGTTTTAATTCTTTTTTTATGTAAATACTTAATCATGCTGTAATATGGGGTAATTCCCATACCTCCTGCGATAAAAACAACTGGGTCCTCTAGGTTATCATCTAAATAAAAATTTCCTATCGGCCCAAAAATTAAAACGTTTTGTCCGATTTTTATATTCAACAATTCCCTTTTAAAAGTACTTTCTCTGAGTTTAGTCGTGATCATAATATATTTTTCCAAAGGCGAAGAAGCTATAGTAAAAAACCGAGAACTTCCCTTATCGTCAGAGTTATCATGGTGTAAGATCATGCGTAAATATTGACCGGGAAGAAAATTAAAATCCGGCGGGCGACGGAAGAAAAATGAGTAAATGTCATGGGTTATTTGCGTTTTTTTAATGAAAGGTATTTCCAGCTGCTTGGTCATGATTGTTATTTTTATCTGAAGCAATATCTTTTGCAATAGGCAATTTCGTATGCTAGTCTAAAATTATGGCTAGAAAAATAAAAACACGAAAAATAAGAAAAAGATTAAATAAAAATCTATACTTCGCATTGTTAATCGGAGTCGCTGTAGTCTCTTTTTGGCGCGGAGTGTGGGGGTTGATGGATATTTATCTCCTACCAGATAACCAACCGCTAAGTTTTATCGTGTCACTAATTATTGGCCTTTCTATACTCTTGGGCACACATTACCTCATAAAAGAACTAACAGGTGATTGACTAAGATTTTCTGAACAAACATCTGTGATAGAATAAATCTCCAAATGTCAGATTCTACCAAACTCAATCAAGAGCAAATAAAGGCTGTAAGACATAACGAAGGTCCTCTTTTGATAATTGCCGGTGCCGGTACCGGTAAGACCACGGTGGTTACGAAACGCATCGAATATCTGATTCTTGAAAAAAAAGTAGATCCGTCAAATATACTTGCGCTCACATTTACAGAAAAGGCAGCCTTAGAAATGGAAAAGCGAATCGATGTCATACTTCCATATGGATACACATCACTCTGGATATCTACGTTTCATTCTTTCTGCGATAGGATTCTTCGCGATGAGGCAATACACATCGGATTAAACCCGGGATATAAACTGTCAACAGAAGCTGAAATAATGCTTTTTTTAAAGAAGAATTTATTTAAATTAAAGCTTGACTATTTTAGGCCCCTTGGTAATCCCTATAAGTTTCTCCAAGGACTAATACAGCACTACAGCAGGCTGAAAGACGATGACATCACACCCGATGACTACCTAAAATTTGCTATGGGAATGGATAAAGTATCCGATAAAGAAGACTTGAAAAAAACTATGGAACTGGCTAACGCTTATAAAATCTATGAGGACATTAAGTCTACCGAGGGAATTATGGATTTTTCGGATCTTAATTCTAGCGTATTAAAACTTTTCCGCAAACGTCCAAATATATTGAAGGAGTATCAGAATAAATTTAAATACATATTAGTTGACGAATTTCAGGACACGAATTATGCCCAAAACACCCTCGCTATAATGATTGCTGGAGAAAGACAAAACATCAATGTCGTCGGCGATGATGACCAATCCATCTATAGATGGAGAGGCGCTGCTATCGCAAACATTATCCAGTTTCGAAAGAACTATCCTGACGTTAAGATAGTAACTCTTACTAAAAACTACCGCTCAACTCAAGAAGTACTAGATACTGCTTATCGATTAATCCAACACAACAATCCTGATCGTCTGGAAGTGAAAGAAAAGATTGATAAAAAATTGACTGCAGAGAAAAATTCTACTATCTATAATGACAAACAAGTGCAATTTATTTACACCAATCGCGTAGAAAATGAAGCTGAACAAGTAAAAGAATCAATTAAAAAACTAATAAAAGAAAAAGGTCTTGAGTATAAAGATATCGCTATCTTAGTAAGAGCCAATGACCACTCTCAACCATTCGTAAAAAGTTTGGAGCGTAGTCGTATTCCATATCAATTTCTAGGTCCCGGTCACCTATTCCATCAGGAAGAAATCAAAGATCTCATAAGCTATCTTAAGGTCTTAGCCAACTTCGAGGATAATGCCGCGATGTATCGAACTCTCACAATCCCTGTTTTTGATTTTGATACCCGCGACCTTGCTGCGTTATTAAATTACGCAAAAAAACAAAACCTGAGCCTCTTTGAAGCCTGTGAGCAAGTAGATCAAGTTTTCATTAAAGAACATACTAAAGAAACCGTAAAAAGGATAGTAGACATGATAAAAAGACATCTTAAAAGAGTCCCAAGAGAAACTGCCGGACAGATCCTTTACTACTTTCTTGATGATTCAGGCTTACTCAATCAATATTTAGGAGCATCCCTGCCTCATGAAGAACGTCTAGCTCAAAACATAGCAAAGTTTTTTGATAAATTGAAAGAATTTGAATCAAGCCACAATGATTCATCGGTATTTGCAGTCACAGACTGGATAGAACTCGCTATGCAATTAGGAGAAAGCCCAAAAGCATCTGATATGGACTGGTCTGATACTAATGCTGTAAATATTCTAACCATTCATTCAAGTAAAGGACTTGAATTCCCGGCGGTGTTTTTAGTAAATTTGGTATCCCAGAGATTCCCCACCAGAAACCGTAAAGAACAAATCCCAATACCTGTAGAGTTAATAAAAGAAACATTACCGGAGGGAGATTATCATCTTCAAGAAGAAAGAAGACTTTTTTATGTAGGAATGACACGGACGAAAGATTATCTGTATCTTTGCGCATCGGCATCTTACAACGAAGGAAAAACTGTGCGAAAAATTTCACCTTTCGTATACGAAGCGCTCGGCGAAGACATAGTAGATAAAATAGTCAGAAAAGAAACAGAAGTAAGATCAGTTCATCAACTATCCCTCCTGGATCTAGCAAACGACCAAATACAAGAAACTAATACAAAAGAAATACCTGCGGCTTCTCTACGCCCTACGCCCTTAGCTATAAACTATATTTCCTATTCCCAAATCCAATCCTTCGATATCTGTCCTCTGCATTATAAATTGAAAAATATCCTGAAAATTCCGACTCCCCCCAGTAGTGCCCAAAATATCGGTATCTCTATACATAATACACTTAAGGATTACTTCGGAAGAAAAATGACTGGTGAAGATGTAGAAAAGCTTTCGATAGAATCACTCCTTAAACAAAGCTGGTTAACTACAGGTTTTGAAAGTAAAGAGCACATGGATCAAGCGTTCGCGCAAGCTGTACACTCACTAACTAGATTTTTAAATACAGCGGGAAATAAAAACGCCACACCGTTAAATCTTGAGACTCCTTTCGGGTTTTTCTTAAAGAATACTAACGGGACAAGTTTGAAAGTAGGAGGGCGCATAGACCGCATCGATTATCTTTCGGAAAATAAGATAGAAATTATTGATTATAAGACAGGTAATAAAATCCCTGAACAAAAAAAGCTGGATGAAGATTTACAGCTTTCAATTTATGCTCTAGCTGCATCAGAAGTCCATGATAAGATCTTTAATCGTAAGCCGGAAGATGTGACTCTTTCTTTATGGTATGTAGAGCAAAATGTGAAAGTATCGACTGGTAGAAACGCTGACCAATTGGCGATAGTCAAACAACAGATATTAGATAAGGTAGCGGAAATAAGCACCAGTAATTTCACGTGCCGAGGAAGCATAATCTGCCAAAACTGCGAATATAAGATGCTCTGTCAGACTCACTCAGATTAAACTACTAAAACACTTAAAATTATCCTCTATTTACTTGATCTTGCGCTTCGCTTAATCTATCCTCAATTCGTCCAAACATCTTCCCAACCTCTGAGCCTTCACCTGCTTGGTCTGCTATTCTACCAGCGTTAGCTGCAGCTCCACCTAATTCACCAAGCTGTGCTTTTTTGGCATCGCCCGGATCAGTTGGGATATCAATACTAAACAAATCTATATCCCTTTTAGTAACCCGTTGTTGTTCTTCACCAGCCATACATATATCACCTCCTTTAACTATAATCTATATTATAACTCGACATTATTCAAT
>CAZNVI010000015.1:0-18897 GCA_964576705.1 uncultured Gammaproteobacteria bacterium
AACGATTGACAATCTGAGCTAAGACTGATATCATACATGAATCCAAAGACAGTAGGGCTCGCTGATAAGCAAATAAATCCTACCGAGGGCAATAATTTAGTCAATAGACAATGGTCACTAGTCATTAGCAAACAAAGCTATTGACCAAAGACCAATGACCAAAGACCAAATCTGGCACTCGAGAAAGAGTGCTTTTTTTATGAAAGACGATACAAAAAAAGTAAGCGCAAATAGACTTAAAAAACAAGAAATTGTTTCGGAGCTATCTGCAAAGGTACAAAAGGCCAAAGGCTTTGTCTTCACTGATTACCAAGGACTAACCCATCAGCAACTGGAATCCATCAAACGCGCGATGAAAAAAATAGGAGCTGAGTATGTGACCACAAAAAATACCTTACTTAAGCATGCATTAAAAGAAGATAAAATAGAGTTAGAAACGGATCTTACAGGTCCTACAGCTACATTATTTATTTATGACGATGTAGTAAACCCTATCAAAGAACTCGCAAAATCAATTAAACTACTTAATCTACCGGTTATAAAATTAGGTCTAATCGACGGAAATATACTGGATGCTAATTCTGTAGACAGATTATCTAAGCTTCCGCCATTAAATGTTTTGCAAGCCCAATTATTAGGCCAATTACAGTCCCCTATATCAGGATTACATAGAGCACTTAATTGGAATTTGCAAAAATTGGTAATGACCCTAAACGCAGTAAAAGAAAAAAAGCAATAAGAGATTCATGCTTCAAGAAACAAAATTCAGGAATAAAAAAATTCATGAATCATAAATCTTGAATCTAAATTCTCACCGACCGAAAGGAGGTGTAATATATGGCAAAACTAAAAAAAGAAGAACTAATGAGCGCAATTGAAGAAATGTCTGTTCTCGAGCTTTCTGATTTAGTAAAAGCACTCGAGGAAAAATTTGGAGTTTCCGCTCAAGCGATGGTATCGGCTGCACCAGCAGCTGCCGCCTCCGTCGATTCCAATGAGCCAAAGGAAGAGCAAACCGTCTTCAATGTAGTACTCGCAAGTGCCGGAGCTAATAAAATAGCTGTTATTAAAGCTATTCGCGAATTAGTACCTACACTTGGACTTAAAGAAGCTAAAGACCTTGCGGACACAGCTCCGAAAGAAGTCTTAACTCAAGTCAACAAAAAAACAGCTGATGAAGCTAAGGAAAAATTGACTGCAGCAGGTGGAACTGTTGAGCTTAAATAATCAAATACCTCGTTGAATAATTACAAAAGATCACTTTCTTGTGTAATATAAGACGAGGTATTTTATTGCTTGACAAGTTTGTTATAGTTTGTTACTGTGTAATTAGGTTTTACATACTTAGTTATATGACTAATGATTCTTCGAATAACAAAAACGTTTCTATAGAACAACTCCCGGATCTACTCACTGTAAGGGAAGTAGCAAATATACTCAGAGTCTCCCCGCTTACTATTAAACGTTGGGGGAAAAGAGGTAAGCTCCCGGCAATCCGCATTAACTCCAGAGGTGACAGACGCTACAAGAAAGAGGCAGTTTTATGGCTTCTTGGAATTCAGCATAACGCTGAATAATTCTTCATTTTAGGTTTTATTTTAAATTTATTATCATCTATCGCACCAGCGACACACTGCTTTGTTATATTTTAATGAAAATATACTGATTATAAAACTGTAAAGAGAATTAATCACAAACCCCAAGCCTATAAAAAATAGCGGCAGGCCGAATATTATATTATAAGGACTTATTTTCGACTGAAATATCAGATAACCCGATGTTCCAATAAATATCCAGATAAATATACTGACTACATTCCTGACCAAATATTCTAATACAGTTGATAGATAATGGAAAAATGTATGAGTTCTAAATAGTCTCTTTTTTTTCATAACGCGGAATGTTCTTTAATTATTCTATCAATAATCTTGATGTGAGCGGTATAAGTAAAGTAATTTTGTACCTTTTCCTGGGAAGATCTTGCAATTTTTTCATACAAACTTCTATTTTTAATTATTTTATCCATATAATACGCAAAATGTGAAGTATCAAAAGGCCGGGCTAGAAAACCGTCATGCCCATGCTTAATAATTCCCGTAGGACCTGCGTTCCCCCAAGCCACAACTGGTACGCCGTAAGACATTGCTTCAATTATACCCATACCGAAGTCCTCCTCAGGCGCGGGATAAACGTATATTGAAGCGTTCTTATATGCCAGATTCAGATCATTCTCGGATAGCAAACCTACGAAATGTACTCTTTTATCATTAGTATACATTTCTTTTAATTTTTCAGTGTATTTTGTTTCCTGACCTGTTATTACCAAATGTAATCGTTTCCGTTGCATCTTATTAAATGCCTCTAGTGCGTATTCAAACTTTTTATGAGGAAAGTGTCTGTTGGTGAGGAGAATATATGGTCTGGGAATTACGAACTCACTTATTTTTTGTTTGCTGCGAAATCTATCTTTTATAATTTTCTCATTAATTTTAATTCGCCGTCTACTTCCTGCTGGACAATTCACAGCCTTTATGCCATAGACTTCTTCCAGTAAACCTTTCGCATAAGTACCATTTGCAAGTATAGTACTCGCATTTCTAATACTATAAACATCAAATAACGAAATGAGCGGCTTAAAAATCTTAGTGACTAAATTTAACATGCTAAAACCGAAATTGATTCTTAAGCCCACTTGCTGATCAATGAGCCGGGGGTGAATAAGTCTGGTAGGCTGGGCAAGATAAATAATGTACGGTTTTTTATTTAATTTCGATAGCATAAAAGCCAACCAAGGTCCTGGTTGATTGGCGCCAAAGTATATATCATATTTTCGATATTTATAAAAAAAGACAGGTGTCAATACGCAAGCTGCTAAAATAGACAGCAGCGCGTTATCAGGATACCAGCTAGGTATAATTTTTGGTAATAATCGTTTTATTTTAATTTTATTAAGTAGTTCGGGGAAACAGTTAATATCATTTGCCAAAGGAACGAAACATGTAACCTTATGGCCGAGATCTTGCAATCGTATCGCTTCTTCTAGGACCAACCGCTCGCCTCCTCCAGAATATAAAAAAGCTAAATGAAAAATGGCGATATTAAGCACTCGTTTATTATACATATACAGTTCTTAAGCACTTACGATTTCCAAGTCAGGTAAGGGAAAAACCAGCTTCCCTCCCTGTTTCATATAATTTTTTTCTCTTTTTAAAAATTCTTCTTTAAAAAACCAGGGTAAGACTAGCATATAATCGGGCCTTTCTTTCCTGGCTTGCGCTTCTGAAATTATAGGTATACCACTAGCCGAAATTTGTTTGCTCCATTTTTCAGGATTTCTTTCTACGGCGGCGTGAATATATTTATTATCTAAACCATAATACTGTAAAATTGTATTTCCTCTTGTTGATGCGCCATAAACATAAAACGTTTTATTTTTATTTATCTCGCTTTTAATAAACTCTAAAGTCTTCTTTCTAAGTTTGGATATTCGACGGGAAAAAGCTATGTATGAATTCAGGTCTGTTAATTTAGAACTATGCTCTTTAAATCTTTGAATCTGCACTCTCTCATTCTTTTTCCAATTGGCACTCTTAAACCCTATATACGTCCTGAAGCTTCCACCATTTAATGAACTCTCAATTACATCAAACACTTCTAATCCGTGCCTTTCTAATAACCTTTCCAAAGAATAAAGCGAATAATATTCAAGATGTTCATGCACGATATTATCAAATGCATTTGCATTTAACATGCTTAAAAGATAATTTTGTTGGATAACCAATAAACCTTCATCATCCAAACAATCTCTGATATCTGAAATGAACATGTTTGGATCCTCAATGTCATAAAACATTGAAATAGCAGTAATCACTCGTGCTTTTTGTGCTGGAAAACTTTCTCTGAAATCCTTTTTATTAAAATAATTATTTATAAATATTTCATCTGTTTGATTGTATTCCGATGAAAACTTAGCAATCGGATCGAAGCCAACTTTCAAATTATATTTTTGAGAGTATTTTTTTAAAAGTGTCGCATCATTCGATCCTATATCTATAACAATCGCTCCTTCCGGAAGCTCTATTAGTTTCTCGACACTCCTTACTATTCCTGCTAACTCATTTTGCATTGTCTTATTCACTCCTGACCTGTACCCGTAATTATCGGTATAAAGATCGCTTGGAGCGACACTATGACTGAGTTGTACCAGTGAACATCCGCCGCAACAGACTAATTCGAGTGGAAATTTATTATCATCAGATTTCTCATTAGGGGATTTAAATTCTGAAAGCGAAAAATCACCTAGCGTTAATACCTTGGCAAGTTTAGAAGACTTACATGATCGACAACGAGTTATCATAAAAGATGCGTTCTCTTGCTTGATATCATATGACTGAACTTTGATAAAATAGACGCGTACAACTCACCATGCAGAAAGTATACAGCTGTAAAACCAAATAAAAGCGAGACAGAAAGATTTATCGCATGTTCAACAAATGCTACTGAAAAAATTAGATTTTTATCGACATTTAGAAGAACAGGCAATGTAATAACACTGAGTAACTCATATTGACCTAGCTTGAAAGGAAGTCCTGGAAGTGTATTTAGCAAGGATAATATATTCATTGAAAATACGAGATGTAAATAATTTATTTCCGCGGCAAAAGCCTTATAGTACGCGACCATCATAATTCCGCTTATCAAGACATTAATGAAGGCGAGAATTATCGCCTGAAAAATAATGCGCGGCTTATTTGCATATAACACAATTCCCGTTTTATATTGAGAATAGATAACATACAGCTTCTTAAAAAATAAATACTTGTTTAATTCTATTCTTGTTAACACATATTTACTTATTAGTATGATGAAGCTTAAGCCTGATAAAATATAAAAACCTGTATCTATTGACACTAAAGGTATTTTTATTTTCCCGTAATAAATAAAATAGGAGATTCCTGCCATAGCTATACCTAAGGTAATTAAAATATTGACAATGTAATCTACTAGTAAGATGCAAACAATTTTATGATATCCTACATTAGTTTTGGTTTTTAATAAATATGCCATTGAAAATCCACCAGCCGGAAAACTCGACAGCAAACTAATAACCGCACCGATATACAATAATCCCCATATATAAAAAGGTGATAATTTTTTGATTAGATTTAAAAAGATTGATAATTTATACGCTGATAAAAATGTATGCAATAAACTTAATAAAATCGCGGCGAGTACCCATCTTACTTTAATTTGTCCGAAATACAAGAATACAGTCTCAACATCTATAAAATAGAACCACAATATGATTACCAGTAAAACTAATAATATTGAAATTATTTTCTTAGTCATTTTTTTTCAAATACAATTACTATAGTATTACCATTTTCTTTACTTTTTATAGCTGGAACCGTTTTACGAAATGGCGGCAGTAATCCAATCGTAAATATTTTCGCGAGTAAATTATTGTTCAAAGCGAAAGCTTCAACTTCTTGACCAAAAATACGATATGAAAATGACGAATAGGGAAAGTTATTTCGTAACCACTCTGTTTTGAAATAAGAAAAAATATTAAATAACTTATTGGAAGAATTATGCAAAGAAAAAATAATTTTTCCGTGTTTTTTAACTCGAGGAAGCACATCTTTCACTATATGTAACGGGTTGGTTTCATCTTCAAAGATCCCCCAAAATAAGACAAGATCAGCGTTGTGTTTTTTGCTATTTATAATGGCATGATAATTAGCGACTTTAAATTTTACCGATTCTTTTTTATATTTTTCTCTCGCAAACTTAATGAAATTCGCTGTGATATCTACGCCGATGTAATTTGCTTTCTTAAACAAACTTGATAATCTGCCCGTTCCACATCCCATATCTAAAACAAGTTTATTTTTGTTATCTATGTTCTTTACATACTTTTCTAGTATCTTATACTCTTTTCTGAAGTACTGACTATTAAATGAAGAATCGTAATTTATCGCGTCTTGAGACTTATAAAATGTAACCTTGGATTTGTTTATAAATGTTATCATTTCTCCATTTGATCCTCTTTGATAAAGCGCAGTTTTATTATTTATAACCCTAAACACTTTCTCCAAACGATTCCAGTCGTTATTTTTATCAATCTCCCACGAGTGTCCCCATAAATGAAAAACCTCACCATTTTTTAGACAATATTCTAGACTTGCAAGCGCTAAATCATCCCATCTTAAATTAAATTTTCTATTTTTTAGTAAATTAAAAAATAGCTTTCTCTTCATTCCGTGCATCGCGTAAATTAGAGGATGGTGGTCATAAGCATGAACGGTAGTAGGTAAAGATAACTTGTCTCCGATCATAGTGCCAAACAGCTCAGTCGTACGGGCATACTGATAGCCCGATAAACCAACTACCTGTTTAACTTTTTCATCGAACTTTCCCATCGGATAACAAAATCCTTTGATTTCTGAACCGATAATTTGTTCGATTTTCCGCTTTCCTAAGGCCACTTCTTTGACTAATTCATCATCTTCAAGAATAGTCAAATCTTTGTGACTAAGGGTATGTCCGCCAATTTCAAAATATCTTGATAACCAGATTAATTCTCTTTTAGAAATCAGATTTCTCTCATAATTTTTTAGAGAGACATAAAAAGTCGCTGGAATTTTATATTTTTGCAATAAATGTGCTAATCTAATATCGGTCATCGCCCCATCATCCCAACTTGTGGTAAAAAAAAACGAACCGATCATCATATTATTATATCAATAATTATAAAGCTTTACATTGACATATTAATATAAACTGCACATAATAATCCGGTATGAAAATACTTATTATTTATCCTGATTTGAGTTTTCGAGGCGGTGAAAGAATATTCATCGATTTCGCGAATTCGTTAAACCAAAGAAATCATAATGTTATTTTTATAACTGCAAGGGTAGATAAAAACATTAGAGAAATTTCTAAACCAATTAAGTTCATTGCTTCACCCTCATATCTAAGATCAATATTCCAAAATAACTTTTTGTTTACTTTATTTTCTCCTATATACCTTTTCATATCTCTATTAAATAATATTAAAGACGCCGACTTAATTTATGCTTCCGAATCATTTATCAGCTTATGGCCATCTATAATTACAGGTTTAATATTTAAAAAAAGGGTAATTGTTTCAATATTTGAACTGGGAGGCAGTAGTAAAAAGCATCAGGGAATTAAGAATTTAAACTATGAATTATTTAATACAATAAACGCGTTATTTATTAAAAATGCATATCTTATTACCAGTATCAATCCATCCATAGTGCATATACTAAAAAAAGCATATGGTCTTAAAAATGTTATATTTATTCCGGCGGGTTTGGATTTTAGTTTATTTAATGAATATAGGAGAAGAAATAGTAAAAAGCATCGGTACGAAAGTAAACAAGTTATTATTATGCCTGGAATAATCCATCCAGGGAAAAAGCAGGATTTCGCTCTTGAAATACTTTCAGAAGTTAAAAAGAAAATTCCCAATATCCATCTTATTTTCATTGGTGGAGGAAAACAAATTCATCTTAATCGCTTAAAGATGCTTATAAAGAAAAAAAATCTGCAAGACTACACCAAAATAACAGGATATATAAAAGAAAGAGAACTGCCAGATTATTACACATACGCTAAAATGACTTTAATGTGCGGACCCGTCGCGGGACTGACTATAATTGAATCATTATATATGGGCACAATGCCTATTTATCCCACATCCGGCAAGCCACCCCTTGGTCCCTCTGAACCATTTAAGCTAGGTATCATCATAGATAAATATGACAGTAAACTATTCGCAAAAAAAATCATTAATTATCTTAAAAACCCGGAGAATTTAGCTAAAAAACTGCGAAAAGAAAAAAAATTTGTAGAAGAAAACTTTGATGTTAATCATACTATAGAAAAAACTTTACAATTAACTGTTAAATGAAAAAAGATATATATATCCTTGGTATTAACGAATCACACGGGGCGACAGCCGCCTTACTGAAAAATGGCGAGATAATAGCTGCTGTTTCGGAAGAACGTTTTACAAGAGAAAAAAACCAGTCGGGATTCCCGCGTAAATCGGTTAAGTTTTGCTTAAAACATGCAAATATTGAGACAAAAGACCTTACAGGTGTTTATTTCGGTTATAATCACCCGATTTCTTTAATGACAAAAATGAGAAAACCAAAACAGGGCTATTATTCCCTTCTCTCCTATCTCTCTATATACTTACAGACATTTTTCAATAATACTCCATCTATTTCGTATATTATTTTTCTCGTCAGAAAGCATGTTTATAATTATATTTTTCTGAATCAAGTACAAAAAAATCATGTACGCGATACGGCAATAATGCTCAAGATCCCCTCAGAAAAAATTAAAAAAGTTGACCATCAGACAGCGCACGCGTTCGCGGCCCATTATGCTAATGCCGATAAACAAAAAAGATCGCTGGTTATTACAATGGACGGAAGCGGTGATAATGTATGCTCTCGTATTTTCTCAGTTAATAATGACATTTGGACGAAAATAGATTCTACTCTGAATGAATTCTCGCCTGGCCTGTTGTATCTATATGTTACTCAGTATTTAGGAATGAAGCCTAATGAACATGAATATAAAGTAATGGGCCTAGCTCCATATGCAAGTAAATCACAATCTGAAAAAGTTGCTAATATATTTAGAAAAATTATGCATATCGAGAATTTGCATATTAGATCATCTATACCACATACATTTATGCAGACATTCCTAGAACAAAGACTGAAAGACATTCGTTTTGATTTGATCGCTGGTGGAATTCAGCTGTTTACCCAAGATTTACTAACTAAGCTTGTAACTATCGCGATACGAAGAACCGGTATTAAAAATATTGTGCTCGGCGGGGGGGTATTTATGAATGTTAAAGCGAATATGCTTATCGCAAATCTTCCTTCGGTTGAAAAAATTTTTGTCATGCCATGCAGTACAGACGAATCTGTCGCGATAGGAGCTGCGTATTTCGGATATCAAATAACTTGCGAGAAAAATAACATCAAGTTTAATCCAAAATTTCTATCAACTGTTTATCTAGGTACAAATTATTCAAAAAAAGAAGTCTCTAAAACGATAAACAAAGCGTATAAGAAATATAAAAATTTTACGGTTATAAGAATGAAAAACAGAGCTTTAGAAATCGCCAGGCTCATCGCAGATGGAAAAATAGTTGCCCGTTTCGCGGGACGAATGGAATACGGCGCGAGAGCTCTGGGTAACCGTTCTATTCTGGCCCGTGCTGATAATCAGAATGTAATAAGAATAATAAATGAGCAGATAAAAAGCAGAGATTTCTGGATGCCTTTTGCACCGGTTATATTAAAAGAAAAAGTCCATGACTATCTTATAAATCCAAAAAGCATCGATTCACCTTTCATGATGATAGCTTTTGAAACGACACCAAAAGCACGAAATGAATTAGCCGCGGCATTACATCCATATGATTATACAGCCCGCCCACAAATACTAACACATAATCAAAATCCCGAATATTACACAATTATAAAAGAATTTGAAAAAATCACCGGTATCGGCGGTGTACTTAATACTTCCCTGAATATACATGGCGAGCCGATTGTCTGCTCTCCGCAAGACGCAATACATACTTTTCAAAATTCAGGACTACAGTATCTGGCTATAGAAGATTTTTTATTGATTAAGAAAAATATCTGATAATATGAAAAAAACCGATATATCAATTATTATTCCTGTCAAGTCTGCATCGATTGATTTACTTCCGGCTTGCCTGGATTCGCTTTATAACCAGACTTTTAAAAATTTCGAGGTAATTGTAGTAACTGATTATAATAAGCAACTCCAGTTTCTTAAAAAGCATCCTCTTAATAAACGTATAAAAGTCATTGCGGGTAAATATACTAAAACTCAAGCGCGAAATACTGGCGCAAAAAAAGCAAAAGGATCATATCTGCTGCACATAGATGCGGATTACAAACTTCACTCTTCAATATTAAAAATGAGCAAAGATACTATTAAAAAATTTAATTCGAAAGCAATAATTTTACATGAGATAATCGCGCCATCTGGCAACATCTGGCAAAAGGCACGCCAGCTTGAGAGAGAACTTGCGTATGATGATATAGTACTCTCTGCCCCGCAAATGATCGAAAAAGAACTCTTCCAGAAAATTGGCGGGTTCGATGAGCGAGTCGACGCTTTAGACGACTGGGCTTTATCACTGAAACTAGCACGAATCGGAGTTATTGCGCATCGATTACCGCCATTGACAGTAGTCCACGAACCGACAAATTTCTTTAGAATCTGGCGACATAGGTTTCATAAAGGCCGGTATTACCCGCTTTTAAAAAAACTGTATATTTCTGTTCCGCAGACACGTATGATACCCCGACTCGGTTTATATCTGTCAAAAATACCTATTTGCGTTAAAAAACCGCATGTAACTCTTGCGTTAATTCTCTTGAAATTTGCTGATACTATCCCATTTATTTTTGGTACATTGTTTCCTGTCGGAATGTCATCGAATGAGGATATGTATCAAGAAATAAAAACAGCTGAAGCTTTTGATACAGAAAATTCTCTTAGCAATATCGCGCTGTATAAACACTATACAGAAAGCAACTCGCTCCTTTCTCTATTACGAAACAACAGAGAAACAATTCTTGAATTGGGAGCAGGTACCGGAAGAATAACAGAATTGTTAACCGCGAATGGTTGGCGCATCTTTCCTACTGATATTTCCAAAGCTATGCTAACACAACTGGAACAAAAAAAGCATCTTCCCCACCCAAGGCTTATTACCGGTCAGACATTACCATTTAAAAATAGAGCATTTGATCACGTGATCGCGATAAGAGTAATCTGGCATATACTGAATGAAAAAAAGAGAGAAAATTTCTTTCGGGAAGCTGTCCGCGCTTCGAAAAAATCAGTTATTATGGATTTTACCCATAACGCGAAATACTCCAATCCTTTTATACGTTACATTCTTTTGAAAATTAACCCGGCTTTTTTCATACAAAGCCATTATTTCTCAGAACGGGAGATATATGCACTCGCGAGAAAGTATCATGTTGCTATAGAAAATATAATAGCGCTTGAAGTGCTGCCCCCCCTCTGGCTGAACGGTCTTCCTGAATCAATTGCAAAAAAAATCTTTCCTTATTGGAGATTAGTCGAATTATTAATGAGATATCTTATTCCGCCGGGACGTTTATTGATACAATTTAAACATATATGAAAATACTTATAACCGGATCATCTGGTTTTATTGGGAAGAATATTATCAAACGACTTATGCACAAACATACAATCATTAGTTTTGATATTACTGAAGGTAGGGATATATTAAACAAAAAAACACTTAATAAATACATGCAAAATATCGATATCGTTATTCATCTTGCTGCTTTATTAAATCAGGCAGAGTCCTGGAAAAAACCGGATGCATACCTGAAGACCAATGTTTACGGAACATACAACGTTCTCACGTCCGCATCAGACAATAATGTGAAACGTGTTATAAATCTTTCTTCAGCCGCAGTCTATGCATCACCACAAACACCTTATGGACTGTCAAAAAAACTGGCAGAAAATGTCTGCAAAAATTTTAAAAAAAAGTTAGAGGTTATTACTTTCCGCCCCTTTAATGTGTATGGGGAGAATCAAAACCCGTCTTATAACTATGTCCTTCATTCATTTATCGGAAAACTGAAACATAATCAACCGGTGACAATTTACGGTAACGGAAAACAGACACGTGATTTTCTTTATATTGATGATTTGATTGATGTAGTAGAGACAACCCTTTCATCACCTGTTATTTATTCACCTATTGATATCGGGACAGGATATGAAATTACTATGAATGATTTGGCTTTATTAGTTGCTAAACTCTTGCGAAAAAAACTTGGAATATGCTATTTACCTAAAAGAAAAGAGCCATTCAAGTCAAAAGCGAATACTTCTAAATTATTAAAGATGGGGGTAAGCCCGAAAAAATTTCTCTCCATTGAGGAAGGTTTGAAGATATTGATTACATCTTCCGGGAAGTGATATGTAGTGTCTGGCTGGGTAAAAATGAAATTTTACTTAAAATAGCAGTCTCAAAGTAGACGAGCCATCCGCCAAGAGATACTCCAACTTTTAGCAAATGGTTAAAAGCTGATGACTTATTCTTACCTGTTAGCTCAACGTACTCACCGTTTTTAAAATAAGTAAATAAATAATATATAAAACTGAATAATTGATAGAGAAAAAAATAGCTGGAGCGCTTATCGGATATGATAAATTTCTCATTTTTTAACATCGTATATATATCCTGATATGTAAACTGCTGTATGTGTCCAATTGGTTTCTCCTTTAAATTCCTTTTAAATAATCTTTTAATCCATCCATCAATAGTAAAAACATCTCCTTCGCAGGGAACAACGAGATGAAAATACCCATCATATTTCAATACTCTTTTAACTTCAGCGATTACTTTTTGCGGATTATGAAGATGCTCCAACACATCAAATATAATTACCGCATCTATTGAATTAGATGCAAATGACAGTTTCTCCGCATCACAGGTACGAACAGTTATCATTGGGGTATGTATTTGTTTTTTAAAATCTTTTAATAAATCTTTATTTATATCACAAGCTATTACGCTTGCATTTGATAAAGGATCTGTAACAGCCTGTGTCAGCTCTCCCCTGCCGCAACCGATATCAAGAATTTTAATTTTCTTCTTTTCGTCTTTGCTTATTTTTTTCAAAACTTTTAAAGCGTGAAGATAATGAAAATAACGTATATGATTCTTTTCTGATGGATTCATAATTTTTCTATCTCTTTTTCAAGTATAGCGGTCTGTTTTTCTAGATTATAAAATTTTTCCGCGCGTGTTCTATTTTCCGCTCCGATCTCCTCTCTTTTCTTTTTATTGGAAAGCGCTTCAATTAGAGCCTCCCGAAGCGCGTATTCATTTTTCTGTGGAATTAACCAGTTATTTTCTCCTGTTTCTTCAGGTACCCCCCCTGATTTTGTCGCGATAATAGGCAAACCAGAAGCTTGAGCTTCCATAAGCGTATAAGAAAAAAATTCCTCCCACCAAAGAAACGGACCGATATACCTGTCCTGGCTTGGAGAAACAAATATATCCGCCTCGCGATAAAACCCGGGCAGATTATCTCTTGTGACATAACCTTGCACTTTCACTCCTGGAGTAACCTTTGCCCTGTCTTTGAGCGATCCATCTCCTACAAGAACGAGAGTTGAACCGGGGCATGCTTTATGAACGTCAAGCCAGATATTTAATAGCATTTCCACACCTTTGTATGGCTCCAGCTGACCTACAAATAAAACAACATTACCTTTTTTCTGTTTCATTTTCGGCTTAAATATACTTGTATCTATACCATGGTATATAACCGTGATTTTTTTCTCAGGGATACCAAATCTTACTAATGCTTCTTTTGCCCGATTGCTCCTTGCTACGAATAAATCCGCTCTCTTCACAACTTTTTTTACGGTAAGTGAATATGGTGGTAAAAAATATGCCGGATGCAAAAAACTTGTCCAGACTTCACAAATAAAAGGGATATTGTAATATGAAGCCGCATCGGCAACTTGCCCTGAATAGAAATGATACAACTCGTATGACTCTAAATAGTGAAGATCTTTGCAGATATACTGTAAATTTTTAATCCCAACCCATGATTGGTGAACGAGTTTTCTTGCCAATATAGAGACGGGGTCAATCGGAAACATATTTTGTAATTGCAGATTCCTGTTAGCTAATTTTACTTTTTTGCAATACCCTATTACTTCATCATCAGCAGCTCCAGTGATGCATACGGGGGCAAACTTATGAAAACTATATGCAAATTCTGCCTGTGACACGCGCGGCATTAAACCCCTTACGACTCCAATTTTCTTCATATTATTTTTTTACATCAACAGTTCCCCATAAATCATGTGCTAAAAATATTTTTAAAGGTGTATTTAAAATAATCGCCTCCATAATCGCGTTTTCATTTAAAAAATCAGCGATTCTCGCAATACCTTTAATCCACGACGGCATTCCTTTCACGCCATGCAAGCGTGATGAGAAAAACTGATGACTATCATTTAATACAGTCACGTTAACCTTACCTGGTATCTTCCCGAGTGTCTGTTTAAGACGAAAATAATCATAAATATTGATATGATATTCATCTGATTCAAATTTTTCCCACCCGAGAAATTTTTTTGCGAGATATGATACCGGTCCTAGAAAAAATTTATTAGGCGCAGTCTCTACTACAATGCGACCATTTGGTTTTATTACTCTTGTCATTTCTTGTATTACTTTTTTTAACGGTTCTCTATGAATATGCTCAAAGACATCGATACAGATAATTCTGTCAAAAAAATTATCCGGAAATTTTAAATGAGCTGCATCCATAACTGAATAATGCAATCGCTTCTTCAGTTGAATTGAAAACTTTTTTTTTCTTTTGTTTGCTAGTGATATACCCTCACTGCTGTAATCAATCCCGTACACATCCGCACCCGAGTTTGCTGCCTGAACGCAAAGCTCACCCACACCGCAGCCCAAATCGAGTATCTTTATTCCAGGCTTTATTTTTGATAGCTCAAGAGAACGTTTTAAACGCGTCTCCCGTTCAATCTTTAACGCTTTATGCTCATTCTCATAATGCGCAGTATAATAGGCTTCATTGTATACATCTGGAGAAACAGCACTCGGAAGCAGTAATTGCGCTATTTTAATATAGTCTTTCGCAAACTTATTCCAGTTTAACAGTTTCTTAATATATATAGCCCCTTTTCTACCTTTTTTTTTCAATTCTTTTCTGTGTTGTAGAAAAAAATATAACTGTTTATATATTGACTCTGCGTATGGCCTGCATTTCAGGCTATATGTCTTGATGACTTCAACTACGCCTGATTCATTTGTCAAAATCGATAGCTTGCCGAATGATAAAGCTTCAAGAGGAGATGCCGCAAAACTTTCTCCAACTGACGGAAGAAGATGAAGATCGCACATTTTATAATATGCACCCATCGATTCCTGCGGTATAAAACCTGCGAAATATACAAATTCAGTTAAATTCAGTTCTATTACTTTTTGTTCTAAAATTTTTCTGTCAGGCCCTTCTCCTACAAATACCAACGCGGCCGATTTTTCTTTTTTATGTATTTCTTTAAGTGCGAGCAAGCTTTCAATTTGTCTTTTTTGCGAATGCAAAGCTGCAACCTGCAGAATTAAAAACTTACTTATTTTTCGTAATCTGATTATTTCTTTCGGCAGCTGTGTGATATCTTCACTCACTTTACGTATGCCTGAATATATTACTTTCGCGTCTTTATTGTATCGATACTTTACCATCCGCGCGACCGGGGTTGAAACAGCGATGATCGCATCTGATTGCTTACCTGCCCAAATATCGAATCTGCTTGACCCTATTAACCATACAATATATTCAAAAACGCTTTTTTTATCCTTCCATGAGATTTTTTCAGGTACATTATGCACTGTCCATATATATTTTTTCCCGAATAATATTTTACAAATGGCTGCCACCCATAAACTTGGCAGGTTATGGGGATTTAACAGATCAAACTCATCTCTTTTTTTTATAACCAGCAGAAATAACACAATTGGACCAAATATTAATAGCAATAAACGGTACTTCTGTAAAAGATTGCTTATGCCATGATGAGGCAATATATAAGAAACGGATTCACCATGTTGCGGCAATCTTTTCCAGTCAATGAATAATGCTGCTATACTTGTCGAAACACCATTTCTCTGTAAAAAATAAGCTTCCTGAACGCTTACTGTTTCAGCGCCACGATAAGATATCCATGGCTGAATTATCAGAATTCTCATATGTTATGTCTAAAAAGGTATTATGAAGCTGATTTAGTAATCGTCATCTTCATCCCAGCGGACAGATTTCTTTACGTTTTTGCTGATATATTTATGAACGTGATTTATATAAATTATCCTAAGCGGTAGTTTTCTTATCACGCTTTCACTCCAAACAATCAACGCGTAAACGATTCCAGGAAAGAACATATATACTACCAATCCGAAAACAACCGCGATAGATATACCATTAGCAAACAGCTGGCCTATAGGAGGTTTTATCTGGAAAATAATAGTATCTCCTTTATGTATTGGCGGAAGCGATACCAGCTTGAAACCTGGTCCCGCGCGCTGAATAGGAATATCTCGATATGAGTCTCCGAAACGCAGAGTCGCATGCCAGTCGGGATAGAATGCTTCTCTAAAATATAAATTAGATTCAGAATTTACTGCCTGATCAGCTTTAAACTCAACCATATCAGGTTTACTCCTTTTCATCTGAACTTGATAGTTCTCAGGTGTACTCGTGTCTTTCAATAAGAATGAGATTAATCGACTAAAAAGATATGCTTCTTCTACTGAATCCTTCGCTTCTGAGTGCGCGATAATATTAAAACCGATCCATATGACTTTACCTTTACCATATTCCCCGGCAACAACTAAGGGTTTATTATCATAGGTTATTACCGGTTTTGCCCAATCTTTGAGCGAGCCGGGTACTGAAACGCCCCATGATGAATTTTCGTATTTCATATCCCCGAATTTATTGCTATCTATAGTACCTGCTATATCTGAATCACCTACTGAAAAAGTGGAATTAGCAGAAAGATTCTGCCATTTTAAAGATGTAAACGGCATGAACGCGGGGGCGCTATCGACTGTGTAGTCAGGAACATAATATTGCCAACCTGTATCAAATACAAGTTTTCCTCCATTTTTTATATATTCATCTAATAGCCGATAAGCCTTTTTTCTGTTTTTATAGCCATAAGAACGCATAAAAATAATCTCATATTTTTGTAATTCAGTAAGCGAATAATCGTCGACATTCTTTTTCCCAAGCACAGGAATGGCCTGTTCATATTTAAGTGCACCTCTTGTGAAAAACTTAAATGATTCGTCGTAGAAAAAACGGCTGTTATCAGTAACTACAAGCATCAACGGCTTATTACTCCAGGTAAATAATCCTGTTGGCTCTGAAAAAGTTTTCCAACCTGTATTCTGATTTTCCTCTTCAGTCTGATTATTTCTTATCGTAGGGGTTTTTTTCCAATTTGTATCAGTTGCCCAATACTCATGCGGTTCCAATGGAGTACCGGATAGATACACATATTCTAAACCATACCACTTCCCTATTTCTGTTAACACTCCGGGTTTCTGATAAAGCGGAAAATTCGAATACATTATCTGGCTTTGGTAATTTGCAAGATTATGCAAAAGACTTAGGCTATTTATATATACCTGAATTTGGGAATTGTTATTTACTAAAGGCGCACTCATTAATGTCCTGGCTGAAAATCCCGATATATCATAACGGTATTCTCCATTCTCAGGTAATGAAGCAAAAAATCCCTTCATTGAATTTAATTCAGCATCAATATTTGGACTGATCTCAAATTTCGGCCAACGCATGATTGATAGATTATCCAAGAGTGTTGGCGCGTAAAATGCTTTACAATATTTTTTTTCTTCTTTGTAAACTGCGGTTCGAGTCATAAAACAGTCTGTTTGAATTTTTTTAAGTTCTTCTAATGGCGGAAATAATGAATTTTTAGTACTTATCCTATTCTTATAGTAATTACAGAAATGTCCCTGAGGATAAACTTTCATTGTAAGCTTTCCAGGACCGTCAAATGAGCATATATAATCAATATAAATATAATCCGCTATTCTAACGTATTCAGGATTATTCTGAAGAAATTGCTGTTCATCTTTAGAATACTCTTTTGTATATATAGCTCCTGGCCGAAGAGCGCTTTCCCATGGATCAAGGATATTAATTTTCTTAGATCCGGCGTTAATATATCCTTTGGGATAAGGTAAATTATAGAATTCGAAAACTACATATCCTGCAGTAATAAGAGTACCGACAGTACAAAAAAGAACAATGCCAGTATTAAGAAAATACTGTGACACTTTTGATCTTATTCGAACGAGAGGAAATATACTGCTTATAAAATCCCAAATCACGAACGCGCCATACGCCGCAGCTAAAGGAATGACAATTCTGCCAGGTACAAAAAACTGCCTGCCGGTAAATATTTGAATTACCTGATTTAAAATCGGAATTTTATTTAATAAAGGAAAGTTAGAGAATAAGATATAAGCATCAATATTTGTATTTGCGATAAATCCGATTACGGCAAAAACAGCAAACGCGAACATTTTCTTCGATCGAAAAAAGCCAAAACACAGAGTAGGTATTAATAAAACCCATACATAGAATGGAAAGCGCATATTTCTGATGGTATCTCTTGGTTTTAACAATTTTTCAGTCGAATCTTTTTCAATCGATAACATCATGCCTGGAGTGAGAAGTGATTCCGCTGTTCCTTCCCGGTTTGTCTCTACGTTCGTTCCTCCTGTTAACCCTCCTTGCGCAACAGCGCCCATATACCGTGAATAAGAAAAATAACGAAATGCTAAAGCTCCAGAAAAAAGCAGCATAAAAGTTATCAATACTGGAATAATACGTTTAAAAAGATTTATTTTATTTTCTTTAACTGAAAAAAAGTAGACAACAGTAAGTGTTGCTAAAAAAAATAAAGATGTAATCCCGACAAAAAAATGAGTGAGAAAACCTATTAATGTTAAAAAAATAGTACCTGCAATACCTAACCTGAAGAAAAATCCGATCTTATTTGAGAATAATTGGCTGAGGAATAAATCTATGAACAAAATAATCCATGGTACGAAAATTAAGGATACCTGTTCTGCGTAAAATCCCCATTGGAAAAGCCATATCCAGCTGACCGGTGCGACGATATAGAAAACGGCAGCCAACAGTCCTATAAGTTGACGAAGGAAAA
>CAZNVI010000016.1:0-18129 GCA_964576705.1 uncultured Gammaproteobacteria bacterium
ACGGTCGCTGTCTTAGTTTCAAAGACTCATTTCCTGACAAGCGAGGACTTGTCCTGAGCTTGCCGAAGGATCGCAGAGTATAACTGCCGATCTTGAATTCCTTGACCTTCGTAATCCGCCAGCTGGCGGAGAAGGAGGTTCACAAATACCCCGAAAGAGTACAGAGTCATTTTATTTAACCATTGTCGCAATTGTCAAGATAGGCTTTTGTAATGTTTTTAAAAGGTAGGTGTCAAGTAAGTAAGTTAGGTCAGGACTAAAATGCGTTTAATATGATAGAGATACAGGTATCACAAGAACAGCTTAGAAGTTCTGCAAAAGCTATTGCTGCATTGACAGGCACAGGAAAAGAAGGCTATGCTGGAAACGTAGAAGGTTTTAATTCTATAACTATGTCTGACGAAAGTAAGCTTTCATATACTGAGCTAGTAATTAGCATGGGTGAGTCAAAAGGCGAAGAGGTTGCTAAAACGCAGTCTGCCACACATGAGGATCCTGTGCGAAAATCAGAAAGGATAAAAAAAGAGTGGGAGAAGTGGATGTCGGACGGGAACAGTAAACATCCTAAGCCCGATCAAAAATTGGCGGAAGCATTAAAGCAGCAGGGTATTTCTGTCGATGACTATAAAAAACAATATGAATTTTATAAAAAACATAGAATTCGGTTCGTAACAGAGCTTCCTCCTGAAAAGCTGCATAAATTATGGACTGAGTGGTACGATCATTTTGGAAAAACCGATGAAAGTAAGGATGAGTATGGGGAAAAGTATCAATACATAATGACACTTGTGGCAGCAGGGCTCAGTCCTCGGGAATTCGCAAGGCAATATAATTGGAAGGCTTTCTTCGAGGCTCCACCGCCTGAGACAATTTTAAGTGCGGTAATTACGCTAGTAAAAAGAGCAACGAATCAGATAATAGCAGAAGTCCTTCCTTCTGGGTTAAATCTAGACGACACGAAGCGCATTGAAAATGGTTTTGCCAGTGTTCTCTGGGATTTGGCTAATGAGAAACGTAGATCAGAAACAAGCGGTAGAGAGCCAACGCCTGGCGAATTGCAAACCCAGAAGTACTTAGCGGCAATGGGAATAGGGCCTGGTGAAAACGGAGGCGCAAGAGTAGAGGATGTTTCAGATAAAAATAAAGAAAAAGTAACTAAAGAACATATGGATAAAGTCATCGTCAATGCGGGTATTGAAAATGAAGAAGATAGGAAAAATCAAGCTAGAGAATTATTACTGCCTAGAGAATTGAAAGATACTGAGTTAGATGCGATAATTGCCGCTCATGATGTAGGAAAAACTGAAAGAGGCCTAGTGGGTGATAGCACGGAGATTTTTGATTATACATTTCCTCATATTGCTAAAAAGGCTGAGATTCTGAAGGCTGCAGGCTTTACGTCTGAGGAAATTCGCACATTAATGGAAAATGGCATCGTAGGAAATGGAGGAATTCCTGCAGGTGGAGAAGGTGAAGATAGTGATTTGGATATTGATACGTCAGCAAGAAGTAAGGGCGCTGACTTAACCTCAAGTAGGCTTCAGGACATCGGCGAGCAAGCTCAAAATGCCGGAGGAAGGGCCAGTGAAGCGTTGGGAGTCTTGGGAGCATGGGGAAGCTTAGAACAGCCTATTGTTGATGGTAGAGTTGAGGTGCCAGGCGTAATTCTTCAAAACCCTTTCCAAAAAATGTTAGCAAACAAACTTGAGGCTGCGGGTATACCCCCAACGGAAGATTATATACAAGTTGTTCGGGGAGTTAAGTCGTTAAAGGATCTTAACGCCGCATTCGATCGTATAAGCAATGTTCATATGGGCGGGGATGAAAGATCAATGTCAGAATTTGAGGCTTATTATGGAAGACAAATTGAAAGCCTGGATGATTTAGTTTATGAAATAGTAAAGAATAACTCAGAGAAGGAATGGATGTGGGGAGAGGGGGGCATATTTCCTCTGTTTGAAAGAGTATACAAGATAAATCCTCAGACAGGAGAACCCTTGTTGGACAGCAGTGGTAAGCCAATACCTGAAAAAGTGACAAAGATGGTCGGAGGCGGACGAACTAAAAAAGAAGATATGATACGTGCGATTCCTGGCAATTTTCATAAATGGATAATGCATGAGATGGAGTATTGGCATGATGATTCACCCGAAAGTTCGGTGGAGTTTGATCAAAAAATAGCGCTTCGTACTGAAAAGGGCAGGGAGTTATCTTTAGCGAGTATTTTACGCTCAATGAATGTTTATTTAAAGACGAAGATTTGGAATGAAGAGACAGGGAAGTATGAAAATTACGTCGCAAAAGATCTTTACAGCCAGATTTATAAAGATATGACGATGTACGTGGAGGGCCGTAAGGCGCACCTTCAGTATCTTAAAGACATGCCTAATGCGAAAACCATACAGTCGTTTATGAGTAGTTTCCATGCATACCCCAGTCCTTTAACCCGCGGAGTCTGGAATCAGCAGAGTTTCATGCGTTGGGATTATTATTCTCCACAATTTTTCCAATCAGAAATTGAAAAGGCGGGTTGGAGCAAAAGAGCGCTTTCGAAATTGTCAAATGAAGACAAAGAGCGTCAAGATGGAAAAGTGGGTGTGGCTAAGGCATATGCTGAATCAGTGTATCGCAACATCATGAATCTTGATGAGAATAGCGAATACAGTATTATGAGTCTTTTGGGTACTGATTCACTGTTTTTCGACAAAAAACGCCTTTTAGAGCTGCGAAATGATCATGCTGCTTCAGCGAACGAGGATCCTGAGAAGTGGATAGCTAAAGCAAACATAGAAATAATTCTTCCAAGTCTAGAGGCTCTGAAAGCAGCCCGGGAGAAGTCTATAAATGATCCGAAGAATGGCGCTACTAAAGAGAAGAGGGAGAAGAAATTTGACGCAAATATTTTATGGCTGCCAAATCCTGCACATACCAGAACGAATGGAGAGCCGGAAAGGATTCCAGTTGATAAGGCAGCCTTTCGAAGGCTCTTCAATATATTTGATGGTCCACAAGGTGATCCGAGGACAGAGAAACTATTACGCGCTGTCGTAGCAAATGAGATAGCCAGAAAGGCTAAGTTATATATAGAAGATAAGAATAGGGTAAGTGAAGGAAGGAAGAGTTGGTACTTAAGAGAAGAAGATTCTAGTACTGGAAGAATAGCATATCGTTTGATTACAGACGATGCCGAAAGGGCAAGAATAAAGTCCGAGAAGAAAACTGTCTGGATCCTGGATGATGATGCCAAAAATATCGCAGAAGAGGATGCATTTTTCTCTTTAAGATGGAAAGGAATAGCAGCCTTAAATGATCCTGACGCTACGGGATATGATTGGCAGACTAGAGCTTTTTACGCGACCACATATCGAAATAAAGGTCCTACCAGAAAAAGAAATAATGACTCTGGTAATTTACATAGTATCGATATACAGCGTGCCACTGTTATGGATTTCATGCGCGGGACTCTTACTCTTGCGAAAAAATCAAAGTATGTAGATCAATACGGTCAGCCAGCGCCCGGACCAAGCGGTAAGATAGAATATGAAACCATAGGCAAAGATACGCTTTATAAAACACCTCTTGATGTAGTTTATGAAATCGTAAAAGCGTGGGAGGCAGAGGAAAAGGAGCAGGCAAAAAAGCGTCTGGAAGATCGCAGAAGCGGAGCTACGGCTGAACAAAGACAGAAGAATGAAAAGGATCGGAAAACTGAACGCGAAGAGCTGTTGCGTAAAGTTACAAGCCAGTTTTATTTCCGCCGCCAAACCCAAGAAAAATATTTCGGAGATCATTGGGATCGTGGGAGTAAGGTCCTTGAAGAAAACTTACTTGGAGGGAAGTCTATAGACTTCGGGAAGATAACAAGCTATGAAAGGTTTGTGCAGACTGGGCGCGTGGATGTGGACATGACTGCATTCAGAAAAGAGTTCGAAGATTATATCAAGCCTTTGCGCTATGGATTAAGCACTTATGCGCAGCTTGATTTATCTCAGGAAATAGATATATTCGACGACGACGGTGAATTGGTAAAAGTTAAAGATCAAAACGGAAACGAAAGTCGTCCGATAGCTGCACAGTATTTTTTCAGTAATGAAATATTAGATCATCCCCAGTTCTGGAAATCGCCTGATCCTAAAAATAAAGATGAAATGAGAAGGTCAAAGATGGTAGAGATAACAGATGGGAAAGGTAATATAACAAAGGTTAGAAAAATTCCCCATGTTATAGATCCTAAAGAGCTAAATACAGCCGATGGTAAAATCCAGCTTTATATATTAGCGGGATTGGCTGGATTTGGGGCACAAGTACTACAGCACAGGCAGAACTTTACGCATGATAAGAGATTTCAGGATGAGTTCATAAATTCGATGTATGACTCCTTACAGTCCTTACCTAATGCTGTGATGTTTAAAGATATTCCCATGAAGAACGTACGTTGGAAGACTAATGCTATAAGTAGATTAGATATCAAATGGCTTCGTGAGCATACAGGTACTGGAGTTTGGAAAATGGCAACAATTGCGATCTTTAAGTCGTTATTTTGGGGAACATTGGAGGGCTTTGAAGAAGCAGGTAAAATAATGTTTAAAGACGTTATAAAATAGGTTTAAGCGGTGGGTGGAGGTGTTCCTTCTGGGGGTGTACCTGTAGTATCTGTGTCAGTTTCCTGAGTAGTAGTTGGAGGGGGAGTGGTTAGAGTCTGCGTAGCTCCAGTTGCAGGCGCTGTCCCTCCACCGGCAGTGCCTGGACCGGTGTTGTTGCCTGTGGCTACTACTGGGGTTTTATAGAATCCCGGATTTAGATCCTTATCATTAACCTTTAGATTATCCCATTTTTCTGTTATTTTGTTGATTCCCGGAATTCCTCTTACTGCGCGGCGAGCATAATATGAACCAGCTTGCCATGAGCCATCTTTTCTGCGGCCAAATATAGGACCCCCCACGCTCTTTGTAATAGCGGCACCGGCTCCGAGAGCCGCAAATGCAGCAGGAGCGTATTTAGACGGAGAAACTTTAAACATCTCTCTCGCCATATTTATTACCTCGGGCGTAATCAGGATTACTCCGAGTGCCAGAATATACCCCATGTTATTAGAAAGGGTGGGATTAGCGACTAAGGGGGGGACGAATGCGCCGCCTGATACATTTGGCTGATTGATACTAGGGTCACTAACTAGAGCCACTGCCAGTAAAAACAAAAAGATTGTCAAAGGATAAAGCGAAAGAGAGAAAATAATCCTTCTCATCCATTGGGTGAAGCCAAAGTTGGTATTGTTCGGAAGGAGGCCTGCGATTATCCAAATCGGCCCTAATATCGTATACAGCAATATATAGATATAAGACTTAATAAGCATAAGCCATACTCTGCCTAGCTGAACAAGTATGGCTATCACAATGACTAAGGCTACAAGAGCTCCAATAATATTTGCAATGAATGAATTGATGGCTCTCTTAGCGCAGGTTACGATTCCATTAAAAACTATGCTACATTTCCCATCAAGAGAGCCTGGGTCAATACCGAAAACAGAAAGCAGCATGCGAGAAACAATCTCGCCTATGCTTCTGCCCACATTCCAACCCAGTTCTAGAGTTGTCGTTTTATTAGCTCCCCATGGGCAACCAAGGGTGTTATTCACATAATGCAGAGGGTTATCAAGTACCAGAGATGTGCCTTTTGCGGCAAGGGTACCTCCGTCTTCGCAAAGCGTATCACCGCTAATTATATTAATCCCTGTATATGTTGTAACCCACATCATGTCAATCGCCAAGCCGACGATTGCATAAGAAAAAGTGATAAGCATGATATAGATGACTACTTTAGGTATTTGGTTTTCTAAAGTCATTACAGTTCTGGGATCTAGCTTTACTCTAAGCATCACGCCAATTCCTATTAAAACGAAGATTAAGACGAAACCTGTATACGTTAGATCGCGTACTTTTTTCCAAAGATTCATTAATGCAGTTAAATTTTCAAAGCCAGTGCTTTGTGCATACGCGGGCTTGATGATTCCAAACCCCGAAGATAAGTAGTTGATATAGTCACCGGTGCGGATTGGAATATCGTAAGTCATAGTAATCATTCCGACCAATGAGCCCAGCGCACCGTTTAGGGGTAGATGTGAATCGTTTTTGATAAACCCTATTTTATTAGTTTCGTTGTCTATGCCTAAGCATGTCTGTGCAGGGTTGACAAAATCTATTCCAATTAATTGGCACATAATAGCTGAGGTTATGTCATATAAGATAACCTGCGCACGATAATGTGAACTGCTTGGAACGTCCGAATTTACATTTGGGTTTTTATTGGTCTGCGCATTTACAGCAGAGGAGCTATGAAGAAAGAAGATAAATAGCGTAATTATCGCAAATAAAATTTTATTAATGCGGGCAGTAAGCATAAGTTAGTGAATAGTGAATAGAAATAACGATATGAGCAGTTAATTATCTATCCACGGACTACGCACCTTTACTTTTAGTTTGAGTTATTTAATTAATGATGTCAAGTTTTAGACACGAATCTTTACGAATTTAAATAATCCGAACTTATACGAATTGAGCGTCAATAATTAATAAGCAATTTAATTTTATAATCCCAATTGCGATCGTATAATCAACCAAACTTTCCCCCAGAATCCGGCTTTATGATACGCCCGGTGTCTTTCCCTTTCTTGGTAATCTTTTGTGCCGGGGTGGGGAGGGTCTATCCAGCATGATAGCGCTATCCATTCTTTATGCTCGTTTTGGGTAGCGATTAGTGTCACCAAAGACTTGTCGAAATGTTTTATAAACTCTGTAGTACCATCCTTTTTACCCCTCTTTGTTTCATCTGGCTTCGAGAAAGTCGTTATGACCATGTCTCTAGACATTCTTCTTTCAGCAAGTCGGTCAAGCGCATGGTTAGTAAATATAAGATAGCTCATGCCTTTATTATAGAAGAAATATTAAATTCGCCAATACTGGTTCGTTTGATAGAAATCGCTATGGCACCGCAGTCGAGATTTTGCCCTATTTCATGAGCAATTCCTCTCACATATGTTCCACTTGAGCAGACTATTCTACAGTTTAAAACGGGAAACTCAGCATGATTAGTTCTGGCGAAAAAATCTTCCCAAACCTTCAAAATTTCTTCCTGTCTGAAATCTCCCTGGACCTTACCGATGTTTTCTTGAATCCTACTTTTCACATCTTGAATCGTTATGCCATGTCTCGAAATAAGCTCAAATGAATAAATTTCGATTTCATGGCTTGGGATTTGTACTTGGTCGAGCTTTTGGTTCCTTGCCCACCAGTACAATGGCCTACCGCTTACTGCTTTTGAGGAATAGGGAGGGTAGGGCTGTTGGTACTTACCAACAAAAGTTCTTAAAATATTTTCCATTTGCCATTTATCATTTTTCATTGATCTACCATTTTTAGATTTGTCAATTTCAACAATTGTTTTTAAATGGAAACTGGAAGATGAAAAATTGACAATTTTCCCCAATATATCATAAGTATCGGTTTCTATTCCCAATAAAACAGTAAACTCATAAGTTTTTTGCAGTTTTTCATAGGTGTTTCTTTTTTTATTTTCTTCGTCTATGAGAAGCAGAAGTAATCCTTCAGCCATAGGATCCAAGCGTCCTGCATAGCTTATCTTCCTATCTCTATATTCTGGGAACCTTTGTTTAAATTCTAGTACCGATTGATATGGAGTCGCGCCAAGCGATTTGTAGATGGGAATGACATTTTTCATGCAGAAAGTACCACGGATACCACGAGCACCAAGGGTATCACGAGTCAATTGCATATAATAGCATGTGTCTGATTGTAATTAAAGCTCGTGGTACTTGTGATACATGTGCTACTAATGATACCTTTTAAATCTACTGTTCAGCTTGTCTTGCTTGCCTATAATAGTTTACTATAAATATATCAATCATGGAATGCTGCTCACCATTTCTCATCAATCGCCATCGATATAGGATAGTCCCTCATCATTTTAAGCTTTTTTTAGTAATCACGACTTTACTGCTGACTCTTTATTCAGGGGCTGTAAGTGCGAGTAGCAACTCGGCTGAGATAGTATTTGTAAAACAGATTCAGGCCGCTAACTTTTCAGGCAAAAACCCGCAGCATATAATAATTGAAGAAAAAGCAGCGACTTTAGTATCCTCTGTGAAGATAATCAGTGAGAAGAAAGAGCCTCCAAAAGCTACCGCTACACCCGTTGTAAGCCCTGAAAAATTAAACACAAAAGAAGAGAGCGTAAATAAGGATAATAATGAAGAAAAAACAGAAACCAATTCATCTGGAAATAGTTTTCTTGCAGCACTTAATGCTTATAGACAAAAAAACGGAAAGGCATCTCTTTTATGGGATGGGAAATTAGCAGATTATGCGCAAAGCAGAGCAGAGCTTTTTTCTAAACAGAACGCACTCGACAGCCATACAGGCTTCAATGAGTTTATAAAAAATCAAGACGGGTTTAATAAGCTCGGATTTAACTCCTTAGGTGAAAATTCGGGAATCGGTCATAATCTGGAGCCTGCAACATTAATTGAAAACGCATACGGAAAATCACCATCTCATGATGATAACCAGCTGAACTCTGGATGGTCACATGTAGGAATCGGGGTAAGTGGTACAGCGACAAATTTTATATTCGGAGGTAGCGCAAATTAGCAAAGAGCAAAGAGCAAAGAGTTTAACCCTATGCTATCCGCCCTTTGCCGTACGCCAAAATACTCTCTTATCCTTTTCTTACCTGTTCCTTATCAGTTTATTAAGCGACAAGCTTAAACTACGGTAGAGCTAATAAGTTTCTTGTCCGCCTAGGCTTACTTTCGAGCTTTTCAGTACTATTCATACACGCTCGAAAGAGCGCTTGATCGGCGGACTTAAGAATCTCTAAGCTTTTTGCTTCTCAAAAATGCAAGAGCTTCTAAAGGAGGTGATAATCTTTTATGGCAACTATAGTAAACACGCCAGCATCAACAGATAGCGGGTCAGGGATAGGATTTTTTCTCGGAATAATTTTCCTTGCGATATTTGCGCTACTGTTTTTCTTCTACGGACTTCCAATGATGGGAAGCTGGTTTCAAAGTATGAGTGGGCCGCAGGTTAATGTGCCTGGGAAAATAGATGTGAACGTACAGACACCACAGGGTAAGTAAGAGGCGCAAAGTTGCAGAGGTACAGGGCTACAGAATTTTTATACTCTGCAACTATGAAGCTTTGACTCTTTGGAGCTTTATATTGAAGGGAGGTGAAAAACAAATTATGGATTTAATAGTATATCTCATTTTCGGAGCTTTGGCGGGCTGGATAGCCTCTATAATTATGAAAACCAATGAGCAGCAAGGAGCGATCATGAACATAGTGGTCGGAATTGCGGGTGCGTTTTTAGGTGGAGTGTTAATGAATGCGTTCGGTCAACCAGGGGTTTCAGGGTTTAATCTATACAGCATTATTGTAGCGGTACTTGGCTCTGTCGTATTGTTATGGATGTATAAAATGCTTCGTTATACGTGATCCAAGTACGCGTATAAAAATCCCTCATATGTATAATGGGGGATTTTTTGTGTTTTTGAGGCTCATATGGTATTATTTAACGACTAATTAGCCAGGGCCCCGATATAAAGCTTGCTTGCTCGCATGGTTTCCATCCATGTCTCTCAAGAGCGCTTATACGGGGTAAATAGCTCAGCAGGCTGGGTAGCTCAGTGGTAGATGCAATCGTTTCATAAGCGATAGGTCGTCGGTCCGAATCCGACCCCAGCCACACGTGCTAAGGTCGCGGGCCTGCCCCGTATAAACGCCCCTTTGATGCGTGGACGAAGACCACGAGAGAAGGTAAGTTTTTTATGGGGTTCGACTCTCGCCCCTGGTACTTTAGGTGGAGTTTTAAATTTATGAGCAGTGAAAATGATAACCCAGTCGCGTGCTTAGCTTGTGGGCTTAATATAGTATTTATTCGGGGATTATGTGGAGATTGTGACGTGAAGATCAGATCAGGGGAAGGTCTTTATTCATTAATTACAGTTAGTAGAAATTCTATGGTAGAAGATGTGGTTGAAGCGGTACGTGAAAAACAGACAAAGAAAAGAGGTTTTACTCAAGAATATATAATACGGCCTACATGCGATCCGGCAATATTGGGGAGTGTTGTTTTTGACAGGGCGAAAAGTATAATTAATGGACAATAGTATTGGCATTCTTGATTCAGGCGTAGGCGGACTCACGGTTTGGAGAGCCATAACCACAGAGCTTCCAAATGAATCCGTAATATATGTGGGTGATTCAAAGAACGCGCCATATGGAGAGAAAGACTCCCTTGAGATCTACTTTCTTGCTAAAAGCTTGGTTCAGTTTTTAATAAGTCAAAACGTTAAAATCGTAGTTATCGCCTGCAATACGATTACAGTAAGCTGTCTGGACAAGTTGCGAATTCAGTTCCCGCAAGTTCCCATAATAGGAACGGTTCCTGTGATTAAAACCGCTGCGGAAGTCTCAAGAAATAAGAAAATTGGGATTTTTTCAACCACCAGGACAGCAGAGAGCGAATATCAAAAGAAGTTGCTTGAGAGATTTGCGAAAAACTGCGAAGTTATATCTCTAGGCTCGGATAGGATAGTTCCTCTTATTGAGCAGGGACAAATAGACACTAAAGAGATGAAGGGCATTTTGGAGGAGATCCTAGTTCCTTTTAAAATCAATAGTGTCGATACGGTGTGTCTAGGATGCACGCATTTCCCTTTTATTAAAGAAGAAATCAAGGAGGTGCTAGGGGGAGATGTGTTATTGCTTGAGCCTTCAAGTGCTATAGCAAGGCACGTAAAAAATATCTTAGGGAACAATAAGCAACTGGCCTATCCCAAGGGCAGCGTTAAGTATAAATTTTATACAACAGGAGACGAGGGAGTATTTGTTAGGGTTGCAAAAAGTTTACTAAAGATTAAAATACAAGCACAGGGTATAGATTTATGATTCAAGATTCAAGATTCAAGAATAAGAAGATGGCGGTGATAGGTGCGGGGGTGGAGGGAGCTTCAAGCGCCGAGTGGCTTGCGGAGCAAGGCGCAGAGGTGACATTGCTGGATAGAAGCGAGCCAGAGCTGCACAGAGTCAAAGCGACAAAGTTAATAACAGGCACAAATTATTTATCGGATCTTAGTCAATATGACGTTATAGTTCGTAGTCCAGGGGTGAAGCGTAATTTGCCAGAAGTTTTAGAAGTAGAAAAGAATGGTAAATTAATTACTTCTCACACTCAGATATTTTTTGATTTATCTCCAGCGCCCATCATAGGTGTTACAGGAACTAAGGGTAAGGGTACGACATCGGCTTTAATTTATGAAATGCTTAAAGAAGAAGGCTTAGACGTGCATCTCGGAGGCAATATAGGGACACCCCCTTTAGAGTTTGTTGATAAATTAAGTCTTACTTCGTGGGTAGTCCTTGAGTTATCAAGTTTTCAGCTTGAAGATCTGAATAAGTCGCCCCATATTGCCGTAGTCTTGATGATCGTTCCCGAGCACTTAGGGGTAGATACTGTAGGCACTGCAAATTATCATGACGACATGGAAGCATACGTATCAGCTAAAAGAAATATTCTTTCCTGGCAGACACCAGAAGATTATGCAGTAATAAACCGCGATTATCCTCCCAGCAATGAATCAGATATTTATACAGATGGAAAAGTGTTTCAAGTATCCAGAGAGAGGGAGGCAGCGGAAGATGGTTGTTTTACGAGACAGGGGAGTATAATTTTGCGTAAAGATGGGAAAGAGGAGGCAGTAATTGAAGTTTCAGAAATCCTTCTTCCGGGAAAGCATAACCTAGAAAATGTTTGTGCTGCGGTAATGGCGTCGGATCTTGCCGGTGTTTCGATAAAATCAATCGCAAGCGTTTTAAGAAAATTTAAAGGACTTGAGCACAGACTAGAGCTGGTGGGCGAAGTAAATGGAGTGAGATATTATGATGATTCATTTTCTACGACACCTGAGACAGCCATAGCAGCAATTGAATCGTTTGCTGACCCTGAAATATTAATACTCGGAGGATCGCATAAGGGAAGTGATTTTACGGAATTAGGAAAAGTGATAAGCGATGCGCAAAACATAAAAGCGATAATAGGGATTGGTGTGGAATGGGAGGCGATAAAAGAGAAATTGCAAATAGCTAATGGCAAATTGCAAATAGTTGAAGACTGTAAGAATATGGAGGAGGTAGTACAAAGAGCAGCAGAGATAGCGGAGTTTGGCGATGTGGTGCTTCTGTCTCCAGCCTGTGCAAGCTTCGGGATGTTTAAGAATTATAAAGATAGAGGGGAGTTATTTAAGAGAGAGGTTATGAAATTATGATTGCCAGTGCGGGCGTGAAGCATACGCGCGTTTCAGACTTTCTCTAAGGCCTCCGATGCCTGCGTCTTTAAAAGGTTTTTCCAAATCATCAGCAGCACTGCCTGTTCCTCCAGGCTTCATTATTCCCCTGTGGATAGCGTTATTCCACCAAACGCCTGGATCGCTTGGATTGTCAGATTCGCCAAGATTTATTTGCTCGGCTCTACCATTGGATGACTCAATCTCTGCGAGCCTGTTCACGGTACTAAAGTCGTCATGTGTTCCTGTAAGGTGAGCAAATGGAACTTGTATGTTAATCATTTTGACCTCAGGCCGATTATTTAAGCGCTCTTCTTCTGTAGCATATTCAGAAAGTTCAGGAATGTCTGCTACCCAGATGCGAGCAGCCTGACCTTCTGTGGGATTAGGATCATATATCACAGCGTGAAAGTCTGATTTAGCGCCGGTTTTTCTTTTAAATACAAACCAAGTTGTATTATTTTCACCTCTAATTACCACCGGTCCTGTGCCGTTTTTCGCTGGTAGGACTTCATAGTCGGCAAATTCGCTTTTAAAAATCTCTTGTTGTGGAGGTATAGCAGTTGGGGTTTCTGTCGCAACCTCTTCTGTTTTAGCTCGTGCTTTATTCAGTTCTTCTGGATCCCAATGAATCCCAGCTGATTCAAGCTGACTGGTAAATGCTTCTTCTGATAGCCTATCTAAAATCTCATTCCATCTATCCCCGTTTTCAGTATGCTCATCTGGGTTAAGAAAGTATAGAGCGCGATTATCTCGCGGATTAGGATAAGTTGGAAAATCAACATAATTTCTTGTTGCTTCATCATTCCTCCTTGCATATCCGGCTAAGACTTTTGGTCTACCATCGGAGTCAATACTATAATCAAAATAAAATACCTCATCGGGAGATGTTTTCATATACCCTCCAAAGCTTGGTTTAGCCCCGAATCTGCCCCTATAATACTTTATTGCAAGCTCGTTTTGTGTTTTGCTAAATTCGCCAATTCTGGCAGTAAATCCATTTTCGGTTTTATTCACATTAACTGCTTGAACATTTTCTCCCCTGTCCGTTGGAACATCAAAGTTAGTTTGAGGCATAAATTTAGGTAAAATATAACACGTACATTGCAAATGTGCAATTATTTAACTTCAGTATAGCATTAATAAAGTTCGATTTTCAAATTGTCGTGGCCAGCGATATTCAAGATCGCTGTCAGCGTGTTGTTGTAAGGTTTAGTTCACGAAAAACCGCCTCTTGGTTTATGAGTTCGGTTAAATGCTTAACCTTATTTGATAGTTAACGTATGCATAAGGGGGTATATAGCCAGGGTCTAAGATATCTTCTATATCATCACGATGACTACCTCCATGTACCTCATCTGTCCATGTTCTTATGCGGTTACCTATTTGATCAAAAGCTACAGCTTGAACTAAAATACTTGGTTTTCCATCGATTCTGCTTGTCGGTAAGGATAGAGGAGGTGTAGGACTTTCTCCCTCGCTTGGGGGTGGATTAAGAACGGCCTGCATCCTGTAGACAGCATATCTCTTATCGCCTGGTTTATGTTCGCGTAAATGACGTAAAGCATCCAGAAGTGTTTGCTGATATACTCCGCCAAGATTTCCCTCGCGGTCTAATGGTATGTCATTGCTAAAAAAACTCTTGCCAGTCCCGTGTTCGATAACGTTGCCATCATCATTTGTGGTGCTCAATGTTAACTGATTGCCTGTTCCATCTGAATTCGAAACTAGTCCGATTTCGTAAGAGTTTGCTACACTAAATTCTCCTGCCCTAGGAAGTATTAATTTATCTTCCTTTGCATCATAAACAATAGCAACCGGTTGTACTTCTCCCCCCTGCAGGTTTTGTAGTAGATCAAATCTTTGTAGGCTTATGGGTTCTACATGCGCCAATCCGGATTCAGCTCGTTGTTGCAATAATCCGCTTTCTGGATGATAAGTCACGGGAGCTTCGGAGAGTTTGTCTTCAATTGCATTAATTTTAGTGTCCTGCCTCCTATCTACCGCAGCAAGTCCCACACCGACTCCTGTGAGTCCTGCTATTTTCAAAAAATTACGCCTACTAACGCCTTCTTTGCCGTTATTATCCATATTGTATATTTTATTATTATTATTATTATTATTATGCAAGAGTTATTTCAGCCTCGGGATTGCCATATTTTCAGATCCCAGCTACAATTGCGTTTATGGCCGCGTTTAAGTTCACAGTTGAATCAAAAGATAAGCATTCGAAGGCTCGGGTGGGGGAGTTGCATACCCCGCATGGGGTGATTAAGACTCCAAACTTTAATCCTGTCGGAACACAAGGTACAGTTAAAACCTTATCGGCTCAAGACTTGGAAGAAATAGGCGCGCAGATAGTTCTTTCCAATACATATCATCTATATCTTAGACCGGGAGTAGAAATAGTTGAAAAATTAGGCGGATTAGGAAAGTTTATGGGATGGGGGCCCTCCTCCGCCAAGGCTACGGCGGGTAAACCTACTATGACTGATTCTGGCGGTTTTCAAGTATTTTCTTTAGGTGTCGCGCAAAAGGAGCAAAAAATAAGAGATCGGTTTGGTCGGAAAATTAGTAAATTCTCAAAATCAGTTTTTTTATCACCCGCTGATACGACACTTCTTCTTCCGGCTGTCACAAAGACCCGCGAAGAAAAGACCCTTAAGAAATTAAAAGAAGCGAAAGTGCACGAGGATGGCGTATGGTTTTATTCTCATATCGACGGAAGTAAAAGATGGTTTGATCCCAAAGTATCTATAGAAGCACAAGAGAAATTAGGAGCTGACTTAATAGTGGCTTTCGATGATCATGAATCGCCTCTCTGGGATTATGAGATGACAAAGACTTCCTTAGATAGGACAGAAAGGTGGGGACTTGAGAGCTTACAAGTACAAAAAAGAGCGGATCAATTAATGTACGGTGTAGTACATGGGGGATCATTTGAAGAATTAAGGAAATCTTCAGCGGAATTTACTGAAAAACATTTTCCGGCTATTTCAATCGGCGGCTCTTATACCTCCAAAGAAGTTTTATATCAAGTTCTCGACTGGACTGTGCCATATTTTTCAGAAGATAAACCCAGACACTTATTGGGAATCGGTGAGGTACAGGACTTATTTGAGGCGATAGAACGCGGTATGGATTTTTTCGACTGTGTCGCGCCTACCAGGCGGGGCAGGCATGGGAATTTATATATTTCACCTAAAAACGGAGGGAGAAAAGAAAATAATTTTACATACCAAATAACTAATAGTAAGTATAAGCTTGATGCAGATCCTATAGATCCGGGATGTGAATGTGCAGTATGCATAAACTACACAAGGGCATACATCAGGCATTTATTTATGGCCGATGAATTACTGGCGCAACGTTTAGGGTCATATCATAACGTGTATTTTATAGTGAATTTGGTAAAACGAATTCGAGAAGCAGTAATGGAGGGTAAATTTGGGGAGATGAAAAAGAATTGGATAATATAAGAAATATGGAAAGAAAAATTCGCCACTAATTTTATATTCTCCAGATGATAGCGCAGGCAGAGGGTTGCGGGCGGAAAATAGGGCAGCTGATATTATCAGCACCTCTCAATATGTTGCATCAGTGACGAGGCATCAACCGAACAGTCGCTCAGATTCTCAGGGTATAGATTTAACAGTCAGGATAAATGACTTGCTTGCAATCGATAAGGTATATGTTCAGGTTAAAGCCAGTAATTCTGTAGAAAGACATTTTTGGAGAAAGTTAAAGAAAGAGGAGAAATTAGATACTAGAAAGAAAAGAGCTGAGTGGGTGAAGGATGAGGGATATATCTTAATTGTAGTTGGAGAGCGAAGCGATGATGAGATATTGATCGGCTTTAAGAAGCAGTTGGTAAAAATTGATGGTCACTGGGTAACGTCCCGCTTGGGTAGATAGGATTCCCGTTGACAGATTGTTACGTGTTGCTATTATATAGACATATCTAATTTAGGACGCGAACAAAAATGAAGTATTAACGCAGATAAATTCAGGATATGTGGCTATTTAAAACAAAGGGATTATGGGTTAGATACAGAGTCCGGGTTACTGCGAGAAGGGCTTGGTTTATGTTGTAAGCTGAGAGATAACGTATTAGATGCCTTGGCTAACCCTGAACAAGCAGAGAGAGCTCTTGGAGAGGTGGACTAGCCTTGCTCATCTTGCGAAAAGTTTCGGAACTAGAGATTATAGAGCTGTAAATGCATCCACAACTCTAAGGATATTAAAAAAAGCAGGTGTGGATTTAACTGCGATCTCAAAAGAAGTATTGTACGATACAAGAGGAGTCGAAGAACTTGATGGATTTCTTTAAAAAACACTTTCTACAGAGATAAGCTCGAGAAAATAGTAGGATTCAAAAGTGATTTTATGAGTGATGTAAACTTCGAATCAAATCGTGAATTAAATAAGGAAGCAATTCCTGATCGAACAAATGTATCAGGTGGGACTTGGGTCTCAGTAAAAGAGTCAGATTATGAGGAATATCCAGGCGAAGGTCCCAGGCTTGGTACTTATACAACACGTATTTCAGATGGAGTAAAATATATTATTACTACCAGATATTATCTTTATGAAAGTGGAGTTGTAAGATGTCAACGCATTATTCCCACTGATGGCAAGGGAATGAGAGTGATTAACGAAAAATACATAGATGGAAAAATTGAAAATACTGAGCACGATCCAGACAAGGATCCTGCTTTTGTTCTTTCATATTTACTTCAAAACAATCAAACATAAGTCGATTTTTAGAATTCTACGTTAGAATTAGATGTATAAATTTTATTTTGTATGAATGAATTAATCCTTATTGACGGAAATGCTCTGACTCATCGGGCATATTATGCTATGTCAAAACTGACAACGCCCATGGGTGAATTGATTGGCGTAGTCCAGGGATTTGTGAATATTCTTCTTTGACTAATCGAAAATTTCGGTCCAACGCACATCGTGGTTTGTTGGGACAGGAAAGAAATAACTTTACTATGCAAATAACAAATGCTAAGTTTAGCCTAGATACAGATCCAATAGATCCAGGATGTGAATGTTATACATGTCAAAACTTCACCCGATCTTACATTCGTCACCTGTTTATGGCCGATGAGTTGTTGGCACAGCGCTTAGGGTCATATCATAACGTGTATTTTATAGTGAATTTAGTAAGAAGAATTCGAGAAGCAATTTTGGATGGAAGATTTATAGATATGAAAAAGGATTGGATAGTCTAATACGCATGGAAAGGATTTTTCGATCACCAATTTTTTATTCCCCTGACAGCAGTGGAGGCAGGGGATTAAATGCTGAAAGCAGAGCGGTTGATGTTATCTCTACCTCAATGTACGTTAAATCTGTTATACGCCATCCATTCAATAGTAATTCTGATAGACAAGGCAGGGATTTGACGGCTTTAATTAACGATGAGCTTGCGATTGATCGGGTATTTGTCCAAGTTAAGGCAAGTAGCTCTGTGAGAAGGCATTTTTGGGACAAATTGAAGAAGAAAGGCTTGGGTACGAGAGAGGAGAGAGTGGCGTGGATGAAGGAGGAAGGGTATATCTTGCTTGTTGCGGATGAACGAAGCGATAGAGAAATACTGGTTGATTTTGAAAGCCAATTAATAGAAATTGACAACCATTGGGTAATGTCCCGCATGAACAGATAGACCTAATGCATTAAATGTTGCCAGCATGGTTTGAGATCTGTCATTCCAAAATAGAAATGTCCGCTTTTATGTGTTCATTTAAAGGGTTTTC
>CAZNVI010000017.1:0-18107 GCA_964576705.1 uncultured Gammaproteobacteria bacterium
TACGACGAATATGGTCTACGTGTTAAATATATAATATCTTAGTTAATAGTTAATATTGTTAGTTGGTCTCTATTGATTTAATCTGGTCACGGATAATCGCTGCGGTTTCAAAGTCAAGAATTTGCGCAGCGTTTTTCATCTCCATACGAAGTTTTTTAATTAATGATTTTTTTTCGTCAGGTAGTAAAACTCCCTTTCCGTGTAGCTGGAGCATGAGATCTACATTCTCCCGGTTCTGTTTGTCTTTTGCTTCGTTTTCCCTTTTTTCTTCGTCTATCAGTTTTTTTCTAATTTCTTTTTCGATACCCTTGGGTGTAATGTTATGTTCTTTATTGTACTGAAGCTGGAGTTCGCGCCGCCTTTCGACTTCTTCAACAGCGCCTTTTATAGATTTAGTTATAACATCGGCATAGAGTATAACTTCAGCATTTACATGCCTTGCTGCACGTCCCATGGTTTGGATTAGGGAACTTCGTGAGCGCAGGAAGCCTTCTTTATCAGCATCTAAAATGACCACTAAAGAGACTTCTGGTAAATCTAATCCCTCTCTAAGCAAATTTATTCCGACTAAGACATCAAATCTTCCTGATCTAAGATTATCTAAAACGTCTTGTCTATTTAGAGTTATTATGTCCGAATGAAGATATGTAACATTTATTTTTCTCTCTTCAAGGTAAGAAGTTAATTCTTCAGCCATTCTTTTAGTCAAAGTTGTGATGAGGACACGTTCTTTTTTCTTAACCCTTTTATCAATTTCCAGTATCAAGTCTTCAATTTGACCCTGGGATTTCCGTATCGTTACTTTAGGATCTACGAGTCCAGTCGGGCGGATAAGCTGTTCGACAATACCTTTGTCTGATTCTGTAAGGGAGAGGGAAACTTCATAATCATTCGGGGTGGCGGAAACATACACGATTTGATTCACTTTCCTCATGAATTCATCAAATCTTAGAGGTCTATTTTCAAGTGCTGAAGGCAATCTGAAGCCGTAATCTATAAGAACTTCTTTTCTAGACTTGTCACCAAAATACATACCTCGTACCTGGGGGATCGTGATATGGGATTCATCTATAATTAAAAGCCAGTCATTTTTATTTGCATTAAAGTAATCGATAAGAGTATATGGAGCATCACCGGGTTTTCGTCCATCGAAGTACGCAGAGTAATTCTCGATACCGTTTACGTATCCTACCTCACGAATCATCTCAATATCGAAATTAGTTCTCTGTGTAAGTCTCTGAGCCTCTAATAATTTACCGGCAGCTTTTAGTTGTTCAGACCTGACTTCTAGATCTTTTCGAATTTTGATAAATGCATCCTGATGAGTGTTGGGATCTGTCATGTAATGTTTCGCAGGATATATCACGGTGACATCAAGGTCTCTCAAAACGTCGCCTGTTAAGGGGTTAAAATCATATAATTTAATAAGTGCATTATTCTCTATCTCTATTCTTATTCCGTGATCAACATAAGCCGGAAAAAGATCGATAGCATTACCGCGAAGGCGGAAACTTCCACGTCGGAATTCATAATCGTTTCGGTCATATTGTAAATCAGCTAGTCTTAATAAGACATCGCGTTGAGTTATCTTCATGCCTTTCTTTAGTTCCAGAATGAATTTGCCGTATTCTACCGGTGATCCGAGATTGTAAATGCACGATACAGATGCGACCACTATGACATCTTTTCGGGTTAAAAGGTTGGTGGTTGCGGAAAGCCTCAGCTTATCTATCTCATCGTTAATTTCCGCTTCCTTCTCAATGTATGTATCAGAAGATGGTACATATGCCTCAGGTTGATAATAATCGTAATATGAAACGAAATATGAAACAGCATTATCAGGAAAAAAATCACGGAATTCCTGGTATAGTTGTCCTGCAAGAGTTTTATTGTGCGAAATTATTAATGTAGGTTTTTGGATTTTTTCGATAACATTCGCCATGGTGAATGTTTTTCCGCTTCCGGTCACGCCTAAGAGAACCTGATTTCTGATGTTATTATCTAAATTCGTAATTAACCGGCTTATCGCTTTCGGTTGATCGCCAGTAGGTTTAAAATTAGACTTCAATTTGAACTTCATGTGCGTATTGTAACATATAGAATTCGAGAGAGATAAATAGAGATTTATGGAGATGTATAGAAGCTAATAGAGATTCATAGTAGCTACAATAAGTCTCTACAAATCTCTATTGATGTCAATTAATCTCTTTTTTAAAGTATCTTAAATTTGATCTATTTTGCATCACTTTGTCTTATTGATAAAATATACGAAATATCGTATATTTTTTAGTAAGACAATAATCTATATGGCAGGTGTATTATATAAACGGGAACGCGAACTTCTAGAATTTTTAGCCCAATTTCAAAGACAACATGGATATTCACCCACGCTTAAAGAAATGGCTACAGCTACTGGGCATAAAGCAGTCTCTACTATTCATGCGATTATAAGAGCTCTCGTTGAGAAAGGATATGTCCAAAAGGTAGACGGTAATTCACGGGTTCTTAAAATAATGCATGAAAATATTGCATCAGTTACGCTCGAAGTTAAACCCTCGCTTGAGCTTCCGCTTATGGGTTATATCGCAGCAGGAAAGCCCCTTGAGCCACATACAGACCCGAATGCGACTTTTCAGATATCGGCATCTTTAATAAGTGGACAGAAAACTGCTTATGTACTTCAGGTAAAGGGTGAATCCATGATTGAAGACGGAATATTAGACGGAGATTTCGTAGTTATCGAAAAAGTTCAAAACGCAACAAATGGAGAAATTGTGGTAGCTTTAGTCGATGATAACCTTGCTACTTTAAAAAGATACCATAATGAAAATGGAAGGATTATGCTTAAACCGGCGAATGCTTCTATGGAACCTATCTATCCGAATAGTTTGAAGATACAGGGAAGAGTCGTCGGGTTAATACGAAAGTATTAATTAATATCTTAGCTTTGGAATGTATTTCTGCTACAATAGCCTCAATGGGAACTCTTTTTATAGTTTCAACCCCGATAGGTAATTTAGAAGATATTACTATACGTGCGATTAAAACGCTTTTTACGGTAGATTCTGTTCTTTGTGAAGATACAAGACGAACCGGAATGCTCTTAAAGCTATTAAAAGAAAAATATTCGAATTTTGTGGCCACTGTATCTATAAAATCAGAAGGTAGGCAATATTTACTTTCGTATTATGAGCAGAATGAAATGCAGAGAATTCCTCAAGTGATTACGGCATTGAAGAACGGTTTAAGCGTGGCGTTAGTCTCTGATGCAGGAACGCCTGCTATTTCAGATCCCGGGTTTAAGTTGGTCAGAGAGTGTTTATCTTTAGGAATAAAGGTAGAATCTGTCCCCGGACCATCTTCTGTTATTTCATCACTCGTAGTGTCCGGACTGCCAACTGATAAATTTATTTTCGTAGGTTACCCTCCGAAAAAACCAGGACATCGAAAGACTTTTCTGCAAAACATAAAACTGAGTCAGGATAATTTGAGTGTTACAGTCATCATGTTTGAGTCGCCTCATAAGCTGAAAACTACTCTTTCAGACATGCTTGAAGCTTTTGGGGATTCTGAAATTGTATTAGCACGCGAGTTAACGAAAATCCATGAAGAAAGATTGGCTGGAAAAATATCTTTCTTTATAGATTACTATAAAAAAACAGTACCAAAAGGTGAGTACGTAGTATTGTTCAATGTGAGCAATCCTTAGGTGACCTATCTATTCCACCTTCTAGGTGGAAATGCATATATAATTTTTTTATGCTTGCATAACAAAAACCGCAGCATGTTGAGGTAGTCCTAATTGGGGCGTAGTAATTACTTCAGTAGCAATTTCTCCTTTAAAAAGTGGATCCAACAAGTTTGATCCTCCGTGGGGTGGAGCATATCGTCCTCCAACATGAAGCCTCGCTGTATCGAAAGGTACAGTCCATCCTGCGACATTAAATCCTGTTCTATACGGATTGTCGCCTTGTATTATAGTAGTTATCACACCACCCATGTTTTCAGGAAACGACACAAAAGGAGTATCTGACATGACCTGAACTACACCTGAGGAGTTTTTAGGTAATCCTCCAAGTTGCGAGCTATTAGTTATTGGGTATTCAAATGGAGATATAGCTTCTCTAGCAGTTAGGTTTCTTGTTGCGCTGTGATCAATAATAGAGCCAGGATTCATAACGTAATGTTTTTCAAGGGGTAAGATAAAGACGAGTGCTCCTCTTAGAGAACTCTCGAGTTGATACATAAGAGGAAGCTTGCCATCTCGCTTACTATAACCATATAGGTCGTTTATTAAATGTTTATTTAATTCCACAAACTCTTCTGCCCACTTTGGTGTACTTCTTGAGGGATCGAAAATGGTCGGTAATGTTCTAGCTAATGCTTCTAAGGGTGAATCTGTAAGAGAATATAAACGATACATCTCGGATGGGTCGTATTTTACAGTAGCTGTGCCGTTGTTACCCAACTCGCCCTTTATTTGAACTGAGCCATCTTTCATTGGTCGCACAGCTACCCGATTCACATTAAGTCCCGATCTTTCAAGTCTACTTTTTAAACTGAATCCAAAATTGTTTCTTATAACATCTAAGACTGGTCTGTCTTTAGAAAAGGGTAATTCATCAGGTAGTCTTGCGATATGTCTTCTGGTTAGGAAGCCAGGGGGTAATTTAGTATTAAATTTTTTAGATTCACCTGGATTAAGCGTTACTTCGCTTTCTCCTTCTTCTCCTATATCTCCAGTTATAAAAAGGTGCTTAGTTTCTTCGGATCCCGTGTCCATGAATTATTTATTAGTACCTTCTATTTCTTTTTCAATTTCTAAAAGTCTATTGTATTTAGCTACTCGTTCTCCTCTTCTCGGAGCTCCGAAACGGACATAATCAGCAGAAATCGCTACTGCGAAGTCAGCTAGGAATGTGTCATTGGTAGAATTAGTCCTATCAGAAACAATTACTTTAATTCCGGCGGTTTTGGCCATTAGAGCCACAGCTAATGATTCCGTAACTGTACCTATACTTGAAGGTTTTATAACTATTCCGTTTATGGTTTTTTTCTCAAGCGCCATTTGAAGTCTTAAAGGGCTGGTGGCTGTGAAATAGTCCCCAGCTATAATTGTACTTTGATTTAAAGTAGATAGAGCTTCTGTCCATCCTGATATGTCTTCATTTCCAAATGGGTCTTCAAGATATAATATATGATATTTTTTGCACATTTCAGCATAAAACTTTACCATTTCATTTCTGTTCATGGGTATATTGTGATCTTTTATCTTATATTGGTCATCCTTGAAGAAGGTATCGGCATTAACGTCCATTCCTAAATAGACATCATATCCGAGCCTGATACTGAGAGTTTCCAGTGCATGCGAGATTAGAGATAATGCGTCTTCATTTGTACTAAGTAAAGGACCAAATCCTCCTTTTTCTCCCACGAAGGGCAATATGTTTTCCTTAAGTAGTATCTCAGAGATTTTTTTATGAATATTTGAACCCATCTCGATGGATTCACCAAATTTTTTATTAGTTGCGGGTAAAATTAAAAATTCATGAATTTCAGTATTGTAGTTTGCGTTTTTACCCCCATCGATCATTGTGAATATGGGTACAGGCATTCTGACGCTAACAGCTGTTATCAGTCTCTGAAGAGTAAAAAATAAAGGTTCGTTTCGGGATTTAGCTGAAGTTCTGACTACTGCTTCAGATATAGACATCAAAGTGTTTCCGCCTATTTTACTTTTATTAACTGATGTATCTAAGCTCAATAATGTTTTGTCAATTTGCTGTTGATTATCGCACTCTAATCCTACGATTCTTGGTTTTATGACATTTTCGACGATAGATACTGCTTGGAGTAACCCGTATCCGCTAAAACGTTTAGGATCGTTATCTCTTACATCTATTAAGCTATATGTAGTTTGGAAATTATTGGATGCCACGGAGGCACTAGCAGAAACACCGTCTTCCAAGTGAACAGTAACATGTAGTGCCGGATTGCCTATGCTATCAAGAGCTTCAAAAGCAGTAATATTTTTTATTTTAGACATAACGTATCGGTAAAATTATTTTCTGTTCAGCTTTGGCGATGATTTGCCTTGTCATATCTACAGAGTCTGGTTTTACGCTGACTCCGGTTATTCCCCAGCTCACCAGTTTTTCAATAATTTGCTGATGATGTGGTATCGATAATGAATGTCCGAATATTACAGATGGAATATTATAATTATTAGCTGTTTTAATAATTTTTTCAACAGACTTTATTACTGATTCATCTGTTTCATTATAAAGCGGTGCGGTGTCTGAATTCTCTTTATCAATACCCAGTGTAAGCATGGCCAGACATTCTAAATTTATCGACAATCCGTCAATTCCTGTGTCACAAAACTTATCAAGTAATACTACGTTTGATGGCGTTGAAACCATCATCCATAGTTTAAAAGAAGCAGAGCGGTGTAAGTTTAATGCTCCCAGAATTTTTTTAATTTCTACTAACTCAGAAACGTTTCTTATAAATGGAACCATAAGATGGAGATTTCTATAACCATATTTATTTCTAAGATATGAAATGGCTTCCAGTTCTATTTTAAGTAGTGCCGTGTCATGGATATGCCGATATGCACCGTGATAACCAAGTAACGGATTAGGTTCGGGTGGAGTATGATACTTGCCGCTTCGGAGTTTAATCAAATCGTTCGTCGTTAAATCGCTTAAACAATAAATAACCGGATTTGGATTATTCGAATTCAAAATAGGCTCAAGATAGAGAACAATTTTTTTAATGATATCAATTTTTCTGCTTGTCTTAATTAATACGCTAGGGTGAGTCCCGATTTTTTTAAATATTATGTTAGCATTTAAAATCCCGACCCCGTCTGCCTGTATATTGATTATATCTTCAGATTCTAAAGTGTTTGAGAGATCTTGGTAAACTTTAGTTGCGGTTTTGGATATTATTGATGTATGACTATTTGGAACTTTACTGATAATAGAATGGTTAGTTTTATCTTTTATAGCTATTTTATGTATGCTGTGATCAATGTCCAAATTTTTGCATGTAGTAATATAAAACTTTCCATCTTTAAACACCCAGCTGCTTACTTTAGGAAAATAAAAATGTTTTTCAAGTTTTTTACCTATTTTTGCCAAAGCTATAATATCGTGATTTAGAAAGACCGTTTGTTTCTTACCTAATTCCTTTTTCGCAATTAACAAGTCGTTTTTAGATACTACATATCGATCATATTCATCTGATCCGGAATTTTTATTCTCTGATGAGCCTCTTTTCGCCTGGATTAGAATTTTGTTAGGGTCATTTGTCTCGGGATCCCGTGTGTAAAGATAGCCTGATGATTCAGGTTTAATATATTTTTGGACGATGACAGAAATGCCGGAGTTAAAGTGGTTCGTTTTATTCCGACTTTGAAACATTAAAGATTCCGGGTCGAAGTTGGTAGCCCATATTTTTTTTAGCTTAACTAAAAGATCAGCATCGCCGGCAGCAACCACGCTTGACTCAGCTTTTTTTACATTTTGGGATGTATAAGAGGGAAGTAAGGTAATTTTCGGCGAAGAGAGTACTCCGCCCAATTTTTTATAAGCAGAATGAATAGTTTTTATAAATTCGTCAGTATAGACTAGCTGGTTGAAGTATTTTTTAATATCTTCATGTGCATGATTAACAGATTCGGGGTACCGGTAGTCTGTATGGGATAGTATTTGTTGGATTTTTAGCGATAAGTTATTGTTTTTTATAGCCTGAAAATAAGCATATGCAGGTATAATAAAACCGTCAGGTACGGGTATGTCAGAATTCGTCATTTCCCCTATTTGTGCAGCGGTTTCCCCAAGTGAGGTAGTGTCAGAATCGCGAATTAGAGAGAAGTCCAATATATAGTTAGCGTGCATAGATATATTTTAATTATGATAAAGGCAATTATAATTATCAAGAGAGATTCCTGTTGTGATCAAAGGCAAACTATTCTATACTTTAGGTATAGGTTAGTGTAAAAGTTATGGATGATATATCGCAATTCCAGGATTTATTTTTAGAAACATCATCAGATCACATAGATAAGCTTACTTCGTTACTTACTAAGTATAAAGAATCTTCTGATGTCACTCTCATCGACGGTATACATCTGCATCTTCACTCGTTAAAGGGTGAAGTGTTAGCTATGAAGTATTCCCAACTGGGTGAGTATATTACGGTTTTAGAGCTTTTCGTGAAATCACTTAAGGTATCAAATTCTATTTTGTCTGATGATAAAATTCAAATAATATATGACAGTTTATCGGTAGTAGTTCAGGCGATACAGCATATTAAAGATGAAAAAAAAGAACCTTCGGGTTTAGAAGCTAAATCTGCAATCCTAAAGCAACAATTGGGAATAACACTATGAACAAAAATTTACTTTTAATTGAAGATGACAAATTTTTTCAGAACTTTTATCTTACAAAACTAACTGAGAAAGGATTTAACGTAACTCTTGCTGCAGATGGAAAAGAAGGGTTAGATAAATTACAAAACGGGACATTTGACTTAATGTTACTTGATTTAATAATGCCCCGATTAAACGGATTTGAGGTTTTAAAAAAAAGATCTGAAAGTGATAAGTTTAAAAGTATACCGGTAATAGTATTTTCGACTCTATCACAGGATAAGGACTTGAGTGAAGCAAAAAATCTCGGAGCAAATGATTATATAAATAAAACCTTTTATAATTTCGACGACCTATTAAATAAAATAAACAAACTATTAGCTATTAATAATTAGCTATTAGCCCATACCTGCCTGTATGTACCTAGAACAAGATAAGCTAATAGAGCTGTTAAAGAAAAACGGCTTAATTAATGACGAAAGAATAAACGAGATTTTGGATTTCGCCAAGAACTCGCGTTTATCTTTAGAAGAAGCATTAATCGAGAAAGATATAATTTCAGACGAACAGCTAGGTATGTTAATAGCTGATTATTATAAGATACCTTTTGTAACTCTTTCTAAGCTGTCAATCCCCGATGATGTTGCCCGAATAATTCCGGAACGTGTTGCACGTAAGCAAAAAGTAGTAGCTTTTTCCCGGGATGATGCAGAAGTTAAATTAGCCATGGCTGATCCTTCTAATAAAGAGATTGCTGACATGGTAAGTAAAAAAACCGGATTAAAAGTAGTTCCGCATTTTGCTACAGAACGTGATATTTATGATGTCCTAAGAATTTATAAAAAAGATTTGCAGAAAGCATTTGATACATTTATTAAAGATCATTTAGAAAAATCGGGAAGGATTATTTTAAATGATGCACCTGTCGGAAAAATAGTAGATGCGATAATAAACTATGGCTATCATGATAATGCATCTGATATCCATATAGAACCACAGGAAAAAAATTCGCTCGTGCGTTTCAGAATCGACGGAGTACTTCATGATGTACTTATTTTTCCTAAAGCTCTTCATGATCAGATAGTTACCAGAATAAAAGTTTTATCCCGTCTTCGTACCGATGAGCATCTGGCGCCCCAGGATGGAAAAATGAGAATGTCAGTAGATGTAGATGAAATAGACATTCGTGTTTCCATATTGCCAATATCAGACGGTGAAAAAATAGTTCTCCGTTTATTAACATCTAGATTGAAGCTATTTTCATTACTGGATTTAGGTATGAATGAAGCAGACTTAAAAAAGGTCGATCGGGCATATGGTAAGTCTTTCGGTATGATTCTCTCAACCGGTCCTACCGGATCAGGAAAAACTACAAGTATTTACGCCATATTAAAAATTTTAAATACTAGGGAAAAAAATATTACGACAATTGAAGATCCTGTCGAGTACCGCATTAAGGGTGTTAACCAAATAAATGTAAACACTAAGACTAATCTTACTTTTGCAAGCGGATTAAGGTCTATTTTAAGGCAGGATCCAAATATAGTCTTCGTTGGAGAGATAAGAGACAGTGAAACTGCAGGAATCGCTGTAAATGCAGCGCTTACAGGACATTTGGTTTTATCTACTTTACATACAAATGATGCAGCTACAACTCTTCCGCGTCTAATAGATATGAAAGTTGAACCTTTTTTAGTAGCGTCTACGGTGAATGTAATAGTAGGTCAGCGTTTGGTTCGAAAAATTTGTGAAATGTGTAAAGCATCGACAGAGATCGACAAAAGTGAATTAAATAAAAATCTCTCAGAAGATCTCATTAAAAAGCACTTTGGTGATGGTGAAAAGATAAGGATATATCAAGGGAAGGGTTGTAAGGTGTGCCACGAGACAGGGTATACAGGACGCTTGGGTGTATTTGAAGTACTTGAAGTCTCAAAAGAAATAAAAAGACTGATTGTAGAGAGGTCTGATTCTGATGTTATCACGAAAAAGGCAGCTGAAGAAGGAATGACATCCATGCTTGAAGACGGATTAGATAAGATCGCGCGAGGTCTGACCACTCTTGAAGAAGTACTTCGTGTTACTAAAGTAGAAACTATATGAAAACTGAACGTGCCTCACTTTCTAACAATGATAAAATTACTTTGATTAGTAATATGGCAACTATGTTGTCCGCAGGAATTCCGATACTTGAAGCGGTTGATTCTTTATTAGATGGATCGAAGGGTGGTCAAAAATTAATTCTGGATACACTAAAAGATGATTTAGTGCAGGGAAAACGTGTACATACTACATTTAGTAAATTTCCACGGATTTTTGACAAAGTGACGGTAAACATCGTCAAGGCTTCAGAAGAGGCAGGAACTCTGAACGTAACATTAAAAGATATAATAACCATCTTAAAAAAGGATATAGAGTTTAATGACAAGATCAGATCCGCATTAGTTTATCCTGTATTCATTTTATTTGTTTTTATAGGTGTACTTATAATGATTTTGACGGTAGTCGTTCCTAAGATTGCGACTGTATTTAGGCGAATGAACGTAGAGCTTCCGGTGCCGACGCAGGTAATGATTTTTTTATCTGATTTGATACTCAACTACACGATACAGTTAATATTAGCTGTGGTTATTATCGGCAGCTTGTTCATATTTTTTTATAAAAGAAAAAAACGTTTTATTTTAAATATATTTTTTTCATTACCGTATGTATCGAGATTAGCCCGCGAGATAGATCTAACAAGATTTTCCCGCAGTATGTATCTTCTTTTAACTGCCGGAATTCCAATCACGTCAGCTCTTGAGTTGAGTCAGGAAGTTGTTTTGAAAAAAGAAGTTAATAAGGCTATTATTCACTCGAAGGATGCAGTAATTTCGGGAAAAAAGATTTCTGAAGGATTTAAAGATTTTAAAGGTGTTTTCCCGAATGTTATGATAAAAATTGTTGAAGCGGGAGAAAAAACCGGTTCCTTAGATAAATCAATGCAAGACAGCTCTGATTACCTGGATTATCAGGTTTCGAGTACAGTCAAACTCGTGACAGCGTTAATTGAACCTGTGATGTTGGTATTTGTGGGGGTAATGGTAGGCGGAATGATGCTTGCAATTATTGCACCTATATATAGCTTGGTTGGGCAAGTAGGAGGAAGATAATATGGCTAAGGACAAAGAGCTGAGGGCAAAGGTGAACTTCAATCTGCCGGGGTTCACTCTTGCTGAATTGCTTGTGACTATGGCGATTTTCGCTACATTAGTCGGTATCGCTACTATTAATCTGGTAGGAGCCAGGCAACGGGCATCACTAAATACTTCATCTGAAATATTAATAGGGGATCTTCGTCAACAGCAGTTAAAGTCGATGATTGGCGATACAGAGGGAAGAGCGAATCCCGATAGATACGGAATACATTTGGGCACAAACGATTACACACTTTTTCATGGTAACACATATAATTCCGGGGATGCTTCTAATTTTACAGTAGAACTGGGAGATAATATTCAATTTGTTGGAACTTACTCAGATTTAATATTTGCGCGTGTGAGCGGAGAGCTATCAGCAGGTGGTTCAATTATTTTGGAAGATAATACCACTAATACCCAAAAAACACTACAGTACAATAGATACGGGGTAATAACGGATGTTGATTAAAATTCAAATGCGAAAATATTTACATGATTTTAAAAATCTAAAAGGCCAATCTTTGGTCGAAATTTTGTTGGCAATCGCACTGGCAGCTCTAATACTTCCCGGAATTGCTGTTGGTATATTTGCTTCAAGATCAGGCGTTGCTCAGCAGAAAGAACGATTTTTAGGCACAGCGATGATGGAAGAAGCACAGAGTGCTGTTCGAAGCGTCAGGGAAAAAGGATGGACTACATTTGCCCTAAATGGTACATATCATCCTGTTATTTCAGGAACCACTTGGTCTTTAGCCGATGGTCCTGAAACCATAAATGGTTTTACAAGACAGGTTGTGATATCGGATGTTAATCGTGAGAATGGAACTATAGTTGCTACAGGTGGCACCTTAGATCCTTCCACTAAAAAAGTCGATATATCTATTTCATGGCTTCTTCCTATTCCTTCAACGATGTCATCAACGATTTTTCTTACAAGGTATCTTGATAACTTATCGTTTGTCCAGACGACTTTGGCTGAATTTAACTCAGATACGAAAGCAAATGTAGATATCACAAATACAGCCGGAGGTGAAGTAACTCTTGGCTTGAATACGAGAGCTAAATGGTGTGAGCCCTCTTTCTCATCTTCAACTATTGATTTGCCCGATGGACCACCAGTAGCAGTTTCTGCTCGGGCAAATTCATCGACCTCTTTACCGAATGATGTTTTTGTCGGTACATCACCTACAGCTACTGAATCTGTAAAATTGGCATATGTTACGGTATCGGCGAATAGCGATCCGCCTGTTTCCACTCTCCAGGGGACTTTCACTCTTGATCCTGCAAAGTATAGTTCAGGAGGACTGGTTCCTACGGGAATAGGATTGGATAACAGTTTTAAGACAAATGATGTGAAATACTATACCTCCACAGCAGGTAAGCTGTATGCCTTGATTTCCACGACAAAGCCGGATAAGGAAATAATCGCGATTTTAATAGACGATAATCTGCCCGGCAACAATGAATTTCAAGACTTTACAAATAAAATATATAAATATTGGACGTACTTTAATACTCGAATATATAATCCTAATGCAGGTTTAGATACCGGATTTCAGGATCCTTCTGCTAATGCAGCTGATACAACTTCTGCAGGAGACAATAACGGGTTTGCAACAAATTCTACTCGTGCATATACAAATAACGCTTCTTATGCTGTCGATACAAACAGCGGTAGTGGAACGGGCACTAGTTGTACCGGAGTCGATAAAGATAAGCACCGTTATTATAATTACGATTTTTCTCTTCCAGCTGGCGCAACAATTAACGGCATAGAAGTGCGTTTGGATGCTTTAGTAGATAGCCAGGTCGGGTCGCCGCAAATGTGTGTACAGTTGTCATGGAACGGCGGAACTACATGGACGACAGTTCAAACGACTAGTATGTTGAATACTACGGAGGCTACTTATACACTTGGAAGTTCGACGGATACATGGGGTCGAACCTGGAGTGATTCTGAATTTTCTAATACAAATTTTCGGTTGAGAGTAATAAATGTTGCCAGTAACACGTCTCGAGATTTTTCCTTAGATTGGGCAGCAGTTAAGGTTTATCATAGTCTGGGATCGACGAGTAATGATCAGGCACCTTTCGGATACGGAGGTTCGACGATGACAGTTTTAGGAGATAATGGCTATGTCGCGTCAGGAGGATATTTGTATACATTTGATCTAAGTAATATTGATAGTAAATCTTCCGGAAGCGAGCTTGATCAGCTTGGTTGTAGGATACAGCTTGACGGATACGATTGTTTGCCGGGAAGTGGTACAGATCGAAAATACAGTAGCGGGCAAACCGGTACGACCTGGAGTGATACGACGTCCCCTGCACATAATGACTGTTCTGACGGAGGAAATATAGAGCTATATGCTACGAATGACATACACGGTGTTCAGGTCGGTGCGAACAGTTATATCTTCTCTGCGGTGGGAGCCGGGACAAACCCTGAATTTAATATCATAAATGTTACTAATATTCCAAATTCCAGTTCAAGTCCCAGTATTAACAATACTAGCTGCGGAAGAGTATCAGGAGGAAATTCGGGATGGAAACTGGTGGGCTCATATGACTTTAATACGGGGAGCGGAACAGAAGAAGCAGCAAATTCTGTATATTCTAAATCAGACGGAACACGCGCGTATATATCATCAAATGGTACATCTGACAGTAAGCAATTCTATATATTAAATACTTCAAATAAGACTAGTCCTAGTTTTCTATCTGGCTCGCCTTCATCAGGTCCATCCAGCGGTTATTATCAAGGCGTGGGAGCTGACGGCGAGATGTATCCTAGAAGGTCGTTGACGGTCCTTAATGGTGACAGAGTGGTTTTAGTTGGAAAAGATGGGGTCGCAAACAGTAATGATGGTAAAGAATATCAAGTACTTAACTCAAGTAACGAAGCAGCACCTGCATATTGCGGAGGCATAAATTTTAATGAAGGATTTAATGACCTTACTTCTGTATCTGAAGCAGATGGCGAAAACTACGTTTATATGGTAGCTAACAATACATTAAATGAGTTAAAAATAGTGCAGGGCGGACCGGATGGAACGTATTATGATACCGGTAGCATTGAATCAATTTCTGTTGACGCAGGCTACAATACTGCTTTTAATTCATATAGCTCGAATATGTCTGTGCCATCTAATACGGATATTAAATTTCAATTTGCAGGGGCTGATGCGGTATCGGGCAGCTGTACAGGAGCTGTCTTTGATTTTACCGGGCCAGATGGATCATCGAGTACATATTATACCGCAACTCAGAGCGCAATCTTTATAGGAACAGGAAGTAATGGTTATAAAAATCCTGCACGGTGTTTTCGTTATAAAGCGTATTTCACAACCACAAATTATGATGCTACACCAATTATGAACGATATGACTATAAATTATTCCCCGTAGAACACTTACCTCATGTCGGAGGCCTCCAGCCTCGCTCGTGAGGAGCATGTCTACGGGGCAAGCACCATGAAAAAATATTTTCCATTTTCCATTTATCATTTTCCTTCAAATTTTATATTCTCTAAATGGAAAATTTTTATATTTAAAAACAAATACCAAGGCGACAATAGAGGTACTACTCTTATCGAACTTTTGATCTATATCGGACTTTTGGCTATTTTTATCAGTGTTTTAACCGGATTATTTGGGACTTCTATGGACATATTTCTTTCTTCGCAATCTAATACAGGAATGGCAGTCGATTCAACTTATATATTATCCAGATTAACATATGATATACAACGCGCTGAAACCATCTCAACTCCTTCTGACCATGGCGACAGTTCTTCTAGTCTTACGTTAGTAATAGACGGAGTTAGCCATTCGTACTCTATTAACGGCAGCGGTGATTTGGTGTATACCAACAATCTCGGGAGTTTTAATCTTAACAGTCATACCGCAAGAGTTTCCTCTATGGTTTTTAGTAAGATAGGAAATGCAGGGGGTGTGGAGTCAACTATAAAAGTTGATATGCTATTAACCAGTAGAGTGGTTCGGCCGAAAGGTGAAGAATCAGTTCAAATCTCAACCACCATAGCATCACACAGGAATTGAATATGAAGAGTTATAAATTACAATTTAACCAACTGTTCACTAATAATGGGCAGGCTCTAATTACATTGCTCTTTTATGTTATGATTATTCTAATAATAACTACAGGAGCTGTTATGCTTATCGCCACCAACTCTCTCTCTGCCACAAAACTTCAAGAAGGAGTCCTGGCATATTCGATTGCTGAGGGTGGAGCAGAAAATGCGGTATTACGTGTGTTGCGGGATCCGAATTACACAGGGGAGTCTAATCTGATAGTGGGCGATGGGACAGCTGACATTGTAGTAACGCCGGGCAATCCGGTAACTATCATATCAACAGGTACTCTTAATAGGTTTAAACGAAAAATACAGGTAAATATGACTAGGACTTCCGGGTATTATTCAATAGTTTCCTGGCGGGAAATAGAATAAAGTATTTTATATATGATCAAAAAAAAAGGTAACGGAATTGTATACTTGGAAAGATCCAGCTTTTCGTACTTTACGGATAATGGTACAACATTCACTTTTACATATCCTGCTGCCAGTATTAAAGAATTAGACGTTATAGATGAGCATTTGTTTACAATAGAAGCTACTAATTTTTTATCGTCGAATAAAATTGCTCCGCAAACAGTTATGATTGTCTTGTCTGCGGATATACTTTATGAAAAAGATTTTGTTTTTGAGATTCCGAATACTACTACCAAAGAAAATCAGCAAAAAATAAAAGACGTTGATAAAAAATCAGAAGAGACCAGCCCTCAAAATCCATCTGACAATAAGGCTTCTGTAAACGTAGAAGCTCAGACAAGTCCGGATAGTTCGCCTAACCCGTCTGATCCGATTACTCCTAATACCAATCAGGGACAAGTATCGATGTCTGCGCAAGAACGTTTAGCGGTGATGCAAACATTTATAGATGTAGTTCCATTTGATGAGATAGCAAGTAAGTCTTATAAGATTGATAAGATTACTAAATTAGTAGTTACAAATAAATCATTATATGAAGTAATGGTTAGAATCTTAAATAAACTTAATTTTATAGTAGATTCAGTAGTTCCTATAACGGTTATCCCAAAAGGGATATTAGATACACCGGTAATTAATCAGGAAAATTCTAAGAAAATTCTAAGAAAATTTGAAAATGTAGCTGTTTTTAGCTTACTAGAAGAAAATAGCTTTGCATTAAGTCAGGCTGCGCTTTCTCCGCACGGCATAACTATGTCTACGAAAGTATCTACCAAGAGGGAATATTTGTTAATCGGAGTTTTTGGTTTACTTATATTAATATTAGGAATAGTAGTATATAGCACCTTCTTATCGCCATCTAAGGATCGTAAGATTGCGTCTGAATTCAGGGCGGTTTCGCCGACTGTCGTCATTCTGCCTACAGCTATTCCGACACCTGTTCCAGTTTCTACAGTATCAGCGCAATTGAGTAAAGAATTCTTGCGGATTCAAATAACAGGCGGCACCACGTCGCAGGTAAATTTACTTAGACAAGATTTTATTAATAACGGCTATAAAAATATAACTCCTAGTCCGAATAATGTCCCATCCGCCGGAAGGGCTACTGTAGTGTTTTCATCATTACTTACGACAGAGATAAAGGATTCGATTCTCGAACGATTAAGACAGAGTTTTTTGAATGTGACTGCGCGAGAAGCGGAAATATCAGACGTTGATATTATCGTAAATTTATAAGCATTTTTTTATTTTGCCCCACTTACACACTATTTAGTCATATTTTGATCTACTTGACACTCACTCATCCGTATGTAAATAATAGATACAGATTACAAACTAATAAATATATGACAACTGCAAGAAACAATAACTTAACAAAACTCCAAAAAGGTTTTACTCTTATCGAACTCTTAGTAGTTATCGGTATCCTAGCAGTCCTTCTCGCTATCACTCTTATCGCTATTAATCCAGCAAATCAATTCGCTAAAGCAAATAACACTAAAAGAAGATCAGATGTTAATGCTATCTTAAATGCAGTAAATCAGTATATGGCAGATAATAAAGGTGTACTCCCCACAGGTATCGGTACAACAGCAAGTACTATCTCAAATGCAGGTGCAGATCTATGTACAGTACTCGTACCAAGTTACATAGCTGCTCTCCCAGTAGATCCACAAACAGGTGGCGGTACAGAAGTCACAGACTGTGGATCAGCATATGACACCAACTATGAAATAGTTCAATCCACTGCTGATTCCAGAATCACAGTCTCTGCTCCTGGAGCTGAACTCTCTGAGTCCATAGCTGTTACTAGATAAAGTATGAGTCGTCTAGAATTAAAACTACGCTTTGCGTAGTTTTTTTTATTTTACGATCATATTAATATCATTACTATTCCATATCTTTGGTTATAAAGAAGTCATTTCGAAAGATTGCCGCACTCTTCGCAAGCCTACGGACCGTTCGCGATGACAACTTTAAGTGACCGTGTCATTCCAAAATAGAAATGTCCGCTTTTATGTGTTCATTTAAAGGGTTTTCT